>CAMWLX010000164.1 GCA_947175225.1 uncultured Porphyromonadaceae bacterium | reverse complement strand
CGAGATAATGGCTCGCTTTGACACTCCTGAAAAAGTAGATAAGGCATTCGAAGATTTAAGGAAATATTGGGATGATCTTCTTGCCACATACTCTCTCCGCTCAGGTGATGACAAACTCGACCGCATGGTAAATATCTGGAATCAGTACCAGTGCATGATTACATTCTGCTTCTCACGCTCCGCCTCTTTCTTTGAAAGTGGCATAGGGCGAGGAATGGGATTCCGCGACTCCAATCAGGATCTTGTCGGATTCGTGCATCAGATTCCCGAGCGTGCAAGAGAAAGGATTATCGACATCGCATCCACTCAGTTCCGGGACGGAGGATGCTACCATCAATATCAGCCGCTGACAAAGAGGGGCAACAATGATATCGGAGGGGGATTCAACGACGACCCTATGTGGCTGATATTCGGCACAGCTGCATATATCAAAGAGACAGGCGACTTCTCCATACTCGATGAAATGGTGCCTTTCGACAATCAGCCCGGTTCAGAGGTTCCGCTTATGGAGCATCTGAAAGTTTCGGTAGACCATGTTATAAACAATCTCGGTCCTCATGGACTTCCGCTTATCGGACGTGCAGACTGGAACGATTGCCTGAATCTCAATTGCTTCTCAAACGACCCGAATGAATCTTTCCAGACCACGGAAAACAAATCAGAAGGTTCCAAAGCAGAGTCTCTCATGATAGCCGGACAGTTTGTGGCTACAGGAAAAGATTATGTAGATCTATGCCGCACGCTCGGCAAGAATGAGGAGGCAGTCCGCATAGAGAAAGAGATAGCTCGTATGGAGGAAGCTGTCAAGAAATATGGCTGGGATGGCGAATGGTATCTAAGAGCCTACGACTATTATGGACGCAAGGTAGGATCTAATGAGAATAAGGAGGGAAAAATATTTATTGAGTCTCAAGGATGGTGCACAATGGCAGGCATTGGTCTTGAAGAAGGTCTCGTGGAAAAGTCTCTTGACTCTGTTAAGAACTATCTTGACTGCGAACATGGTCTTGTGCTCAACAACCCGGCCTTCACAGAATATATACCCGATTACGGAGAAATTTCCACTTATCCTGCCGGCTACAAAGAGAATGCCGGTATCTTCGCCCACAACAATCCTTGGGTCATCATCGGCGAGACAGTGCTTGGCAGAGGGGACCGTGCATGGGAATATTATCAGAAGATATGTCCGGCATACGTCGAAGAGAAGAGTGAACTCCATAAAGTAGAGCCATACGTATATTGCCAGATGACAGCCGGAAAGGATGCAGCCCGTCCGGGAGAGGGTAAAAACTCATGGCTTACCGGCACTGCGGCATGGAACTGGTATGCTATAACGCAGTTTATACTTGGCATCCGTCCTGCTTACAATGGACTTGAGATAGATCCTTGCATTCCCAAGGACTGGGATGGCTATGACGTTTCGCGTAAATTCCGTGGCGCAACGTATGAAATATCGGTTCGGAATCCTCGCCATGTCAGCAAAGGAGTGGAGAGCATCAAAGTTAATGGAAATCCAATCGAAGGAAACACTCTCCCCATAATGCCTGCCGGCACAGTCAGCAAGGTAGAAGTGACAATGTAAATGCTCCCATCCTACACACGCATGCGGAGCATGCTATCTACACTGTCAGACAGTGTAGATAGCGCACTCCGTGCGCGTCAGTGCGCGTAAAAAAGAAATTAGATATTGCGATAGTGTGGATGATGCGTCAATAGCTCTTTTCGAAGCCGTGATCGGTCGAGGTGGACATAGATTTCGGTAGTTTCAAGCGACTCATGCCCAAGCAGTTCCTGAATGACTCGAAGCGAAGCTCCCCCTTCAAGCAAATGTGTAGCAAAGGAGTGGCGGAGTGTGTGCGGCGAGACAGTCTTCAGTATCCCGGCAGCCTCCGCCAAATCACGTATTATATAGAATACCATTACCCGAGACATCTTCCCCCCACGGCGGTTAAGAAAAATAATATCCTGAGAATCAGATTTGATATTGAGCCTTGACCGCTGTGGCAGATACTCTTTGATAAGATCTAAGGCTACAGGCGAGACAGGCACAATGCGCTGCTTGCTCCCTTTACCTTCTACAATCATGCAACCATCCTCAAAGCTTAGTCGCGACAGACGGGCATCTGTCAGTTCCGACACGCGGAGTCCACTTCCATAAAGAGTTTCTATTATCGCATGATTGCGCAGGGATTCCTCTTTATCATCCGGAATCTGATCGATCATCATGTCAATTTCCTCAGTGCTGAGCACTTCCGGAAGATGGCGTCCGAGCCGAGGAGATTCGAGAAGATCAGTCGGATTGGTATCCATTATTCCTGATAGTTTCAGAAATTTATAGTAGCTCTTGATGCCTGAAAGAATGCGGGCTTGGCTTCGAGGTCCTATCCCGAGGTCGCGGAGTGTGGAAAGGAAACTGTGAAGGTCTTTTTCGGTTGCTTCTGCCGGATTGAGCCCCTCTTCCTCTAAATATTCCAATAGATGGCATACGTCAGAGACATACGCTTCGCACGTATTGCCCGACATGCCGCGCTCAAGCGAGAGATATGCCTCGAAATCCTGAAGTGATGTAGGCGTCATATCGAGTAGCTGACGAAGTCCATTCCTTCGCGTCTTAAAATTATTGTGAAGATCCCGGAGATAAGCATCAAAGTAGCTCGCTCTATCTTGTCAGGTTCTTTCCCGAAGACTAACATCCCGCATTCCTCTATGCCATCCATTTTCTTCCACATAGCTTGATGTTCGCCGGAATTGCAAACTATGAAATCCACATTCTTCGGACATTCCTTATTGGTTGCAAATTGGATTTTAGGAAACGACATCTTTAGGGCAGTGCAAAGACGTCTGTCACCTCCCGGTATCCATACGCGCTTAGGCCTGAGCAGATTGATTAGTCTCAGTGCCAACTTGGCAAGCCTTAGTCTCTTCCTGTCTTCATGATATTCAAAGTCGAGATAAGCGTCTGAGTAGAAACCATATCTCTTATCGGGACGTACACATTCTTTCACAATACGGAATGCCAAAGGAGAGTGGACACCATACCCACGGGTATGGCGCCATCTTCTAATCCAATTCATAATGCTCAATGCATAATTCATCTTTAGTTGCAATCTGATTACGCGGGACGCGCACGGAGTGCGCTAACTACACCGGGGACGCACGAGCCGTACGTCTCTACAAGTTATTGGGGATTAACTTCCCGCTCTTCACTTTTACCTTTCAAAAGCCCGTAGATCCACTTGGCGAGTGCTCCGAGTGCAAGAAGATAGATGAGTATTACGGAAGCCATCGCAACGTTATTGGCTTTATTGACAGATTCCGGATTGAATTCCATCACGATTTCTGAGTCGCCGGCCGGGAGACGCAATGCGCGGAGTACATAGTCGGCCTGCCCGATCGGAGTCTCTTTGCCATTGACAGTGGCTTTCCATCCCCATGGGAAATATACCTCAGAGAAGAGCGCTACGCCCCCCTTAGCAGAATGTGCTTTGTAGGTCAGCTTGTTGGGTGCGTATGAAGTTTCATAGATTGTGTCTCCTTTAGCAATCGGAAGGGGAGTTCCTATGATGTCGGCAAATTTCTTGTCGGCCACGGCTGTGTTGCGATGTTCGAGATTCGACAATGCCTCCATCTCTTCCCTTGAAGAGCCAACATAGGTCAGTGTGTCTACAAACCACGCATTTCCGAAAGCATCCGGGTTTACGCTGTAGCCTCCGTCAGTAAGGAAATACTTGGCATTGAGCATATTGATCACGAATGGATTCCCTTTCGTGATCTGATGCTCGATGAGATCGTTGTAGCGAGTGAGCTTGGCAGCATGGTATCCTCCGATAGTCTTGTGGAAATAACTGCTTCGGGCTGATGAGAACCCCGGTATGTCCATGACGCGATAGTTGCTCTTGTCTTGGAGGATTGCGAGGTCAGCTTCAGTGGCTACAAAGGCTTCCTCGTCGTTTGCAGCTGTCACGAAGTTGTCGGAGTCAACATAGCGCTTGTCTACAGTGTAAAGGTCGACTAATACCATTGCAGCTAAGCAGCAAGCCCATACAGAAGCGTTCTTGATGATCTTTTTCTCCCATAAGAATAGGAGTGCGCATCCGATGACTATGAATATCAGCGATCTCATGGAGTCAGTGGAGACAAGGCCGAGGCGTCCGTTAGAAATTCCGTGCATTACGTTGGCGTAAGCCGGATTGGTGAAGACTCCGGCTTCCTTCAGATATCCGAGCTCAGATGCCGAATAGGGTTCGCCAAATACTGATGGAGCAATCCATCCGATAAGGCATATAGCAGCTCCGCCACCCATCACGCAGATGACAGTCCATTTGTTTTTGCCGAAGAAATTGTCGGTAGTGATAATCCGGCGTATGCAAAGGGCGGCCAGCAAGGGAATGCAGAATTCAGCTACTACTAAAATAGAACTTACCGTGCGGAATTTATTGTAGCCCGGGAAATTGTCTATCATAAAGTCGGTAAGCGCATTGAAATTATGTCCCCAGCTGAGCATGATAGTGATTATAGTGGCTGCAAAGAGTGCCCATTTCATAGGGGTCTCCCATTTCCCTTCCACTACAAACATGGCAAGAATAGCAAGCAAAAGCACGAATGCACCTACGTATACCGGCCCGTTTGTCATAGGTTGGTCACCGAAATACTGAGTGAATTGGCCGGCAAACTGCATCTCCTCCGGGCTCAAGTATCTGTCTGCACCTAAATCAGTCTCTGCTACTGAAAGCATACGGTTTTGTCCGGCTGTCGGCTTCAGTGATGCTCCACCTTTTACATTTGGAATCAATAGACTCCAAGTCTCATCAATGCCATAGCTCCATGCTGTGATAGCATCTTTGTCCATCCCGGCTGCAGCGGGAGCATTGGGATCAGTAATGTCCGTAGCCCGTCCTCTGACAGTCTCCTTGCTATATTCGAGAGAATTATAAAGACTTGGAGAGTTGGCAGCCACGCCAATAAGTCCGCAGACGATAGCCACGCAAGTAGAGATCGCCCACTTGCCTACACTCTTATCTTTGATTGCTATCCATAGATAAGCCAATGCGATGCAGGCCATCACTATCAGGAAGTAATATGTCATCTGAGGATGGTTGCTCATAAGCTGCATAGCAGAGAATAGGGCGGTCAGAGCCCCTCCGGCGAGCCATTTCTTCCGGTAAATGAGGATCAATCCTCCGATTGTCGGTGGTATATAGCAGAGCGTGAGGAATTTCCAGATATGCCCTGCTCCTATTATGATAATGAAATAGGAAGAGAATCCCCATGCCAATGATGCGAAAAGGGCGACACTCCAGCGCATCTTCATGCAAAGGCACATGATGAAGAATCCGAGCATCATCCCGAAGAGAAGGTTTGCAGGGGAGGGGAGTCCGAGCATATAGACGCTCTGGATCCAGCTCAGAAGGTCGTTGGCCGGATAGGATGGGGAGATTTGGAAAGTTGGCATTCCTCCAAAGAGGGAGTTGGTCCAGCGTGTGCTTTCTCCGGTCTCAGCCTTAAATACCTGTCCTTCATGTCCGTTAGCGAGACCTTGCTGTATGTCATGCTGCTGCAGCACTCTTCCCTCCATGGCGTCCGGGAAGAAAAACATAAAGGCGACCACTGCTAAGAGCAGAGCCGCCGATATGGTGAATATGATATTTTTTTTATTTTGCATCGTCGTCGGTGTCAAGTTTGATCTGGCGGTTCATTGACTGTTCGAGTGAGATGAGGGTCTCAGTCTCTGTCACACCTTTGATGTGCTGTATACGGTCGTTGAGAAGCTCCATAAGGTGCTGGTTGTCGCGTGCAAACACCTTCATAAGCATGGAGTAGGGGCCGGTGGTGAAGTGGCATTCCACTACTTCGGGTATGCTCTCAAGGTCAGCTACCACACCACGGTACATTGAGCCTTTTTCAAGTTTTACTCCTACATAAGTGCAAGTATTATATCCGAGTTTCTTTGGGTCTACATCGTAGCCGGAGCCGACGATGACACCCATCTCGATGAGACGCTGTATTCTCTGGTGGATTGCGGCGCGAGAAACTCCGCATACGATCGCAACGTCTTTAGAAGGCGTGCGCGCGTTGTTCATGATAATGTTTAGAATCTTTCGATCAAGATTATCGACTTTTTCCATGATTGTTTTTTGTCTTGTTTTATAAGTTTTTTTGGTTCGAGAATCTCAAAGATTCACCCCTTTCATTGCGAAGAAAGGGTGTATCTTCGACACTTCTTTGCAAAGTTAAGACAAAAATTGCAAATAGACAATAGTTGAATGAAAAAAAAGTAGCAAAAAGCTAATATTTTATTGTCAGTCCATCCTCGACTTCGCAAAAGTCCCTGCTACCCAGCAGCACACTGCAGTGATAAGGGCTATCGGGAGGATGGTAATCAACAGGTCCATCATTTCAAGTTTCACAGGATAAGGCATCGGAGGGGTATCGTTGCCGGTGGAAATCGTGATGAATCCGAAATGTTGCTGGATAAGAGAAAGCACGGCGCCTAAAATGAGTCCGATCAGTGCCCCGAATAGCGACACCAATACACTTTCCCATCTGAAGACAGTGGCTATCGATTTTCTGCTCATGCCTATAGCCGACATGGTACGCATTGAGTCTTCTTTTTCAATCACCAGCATGGAGAGTGTGGAGACGATGTTGAAAGATGCAATGATCAGAATGAAAAAGAGGAGGAGGAATGTCATCCACTTCTCAATCTGCACCATCCGAAAATTCACTTCCTGAAGCATCAGACGGTTTTTGACCCTATATTTCTGCCCAATCTTGGCTGAAATCTCATCCATCACTTTGTCTATATCGGATGGGTTCTTGACCTTAATTTCAATTGCTGTCGCCTCCCTGTCGTAGAGAAGGAGGTCGCGCACCATGGAAATATCGGTGAAGACAGTATTTTCGTCATATGTATCTTGCAGCGACTGGAATACGTCGGACACATAGAGGGAGTCCATCACAAAGGCGGCAGCAGGATTAGCCGGGTTGAATCTGCCGGTTCTTTTTGGGGCGAATACAGTAAGAGGTTGGGAATAATCAAACATCGAGAGTTTGTAAGCCAATCCAATAGCCAATAGAGCAGGATTGGATGTTTCGGCATCCTGAAGTGAAATTCCTCCTGCTACCCGTAGCGAATCAATAGCTGTCACTTTCGCATACTCTGCCGGCACCACACCCTTCAATGTCACAGGAGTCTCACGGCCATTGAAAAAGCCGAGTGCATTGTCGGTGAGGGTAGGGGTAGCCACTTCAATTCCCTCCAGCTTCCCAATCTCCATAGCCAAGGAGTCTCCATTAGCTATGGTCTTCCCCGTATTGGGAGTCACCATCAGGTCCGGGGAGAGTGTGTCGAGGCGGTCGGTGAGTACAGACTGAAACCCATTGAATACAGATAGCACACATACTACGGCAGCAGTGGCTACAGCAACCCCTGCTACCGAAACTAATGCAATTGCATTCACGGCGCTATGCGATTTCTTCCCGAAAAGATACCGCAGCGCAATAATAAAAGGTATAGATTTCACTTTTGGGGGTTTAAAGGTTTATATGTTTAAAAGTTTAGTTTGTTGGTTAAAAGATTCGAAAGATAACTAAACGCTTACACAGTTAAATGA
>CAMWLX010000163.1 GCA_947175225.1 uncultured Porphyromonadaceae bacterium | reverse complement strand
ATTTCAATTCTATTATATAAATGAATTTCGGAGTTTTCACTACAAGGTCTATGCGACCATCGGAAGTATGAACTTCCGTCTCCACTTCAACCCCGATGAGTGTCAACAGGATAAAGAGGGCATTATGAAAGTTATTTTCATCTTCCATCTTCATCTCGTATGGGATTCCAGCCAGGAAAATGTCAAGATCCTTTACGAATTTCTCCGGTTTGCCGGTTCTAAAATCCATAATGATGTTATGCACCACTAAATCTGCTGTTCCACGCCGGGTCTTGACATAATATGGAAGCAAGTCGTCGAAAAGCGACTGGCGCACTTCAAGATTTGGGACACCGAGTGTGACATAGTCAGTTTCAAAATCATAGTCCTTTATAGTAATGTAGCCGGTCTGATAAAGCAATGCCACGGGGTTGGCACTTTTAAGGTCAAGACCTTCAAGAGTATGCCTGGACACGACGGAAGATAATATTTCCTCCAAGTCGGCATCCACATTCTTCAATGCCTCCGCAATTATGGTCGCTTTACCCGAACGTCCCCAGTAATTTGAAATACTCCTGTCCTGCATCGCATTGAGTACAGACCAAGGATTGTATATGTCACTTCCCTCCTCTGTAAACCTATACCCATCGTAATGATTTTTCAGTAGACGACAAGCCTCATCATACGTTATCTTTCTTTTCTCAGCTAAAGAGCTTATTCCTTCCTGAAAATTTTCCAAGAGTTCCTTCTCGGTGATTCCACAGACATCCGAAAACTCGTTTACAAATGTTATATCCCGGATATTGTTGAGGTCAGAGAATACACTGAGCTTGCTGAAGCGACTGACACCCGTTAGGAATACAAGCCGGATATGCTCTGCAGAACTCTTGAAGTTGGAATAAACAGAGGCAAGTTTGGCACGATAATGCTCAAAATTATCATCTACATTGAGATTTCCGACAAGAGGTTTGTCGTATTCGTCTACAAGAATTACTACCTGACGTCCGGTCTTTTCATGGGCTGCTTTTATGATATTCCGGAATCTCGTAGACAGGTCTTTCGACTCGCTGACTACTTTATATTCGGATTCCCATTCTCTGAAAAGGTTGTCTAAAACAGTGTCAAGTAGACCGGGTTCATCATAACGGTTGGTATTCAGATCAAGTCTGAGCACTGGATATGCCTCCCAATTCCAGTCGATCGAGTCAATATAAAGCCCTTTAAATAATTCTTTCTTACCCCCGAAAAAATACTGTAGAATAGATAGAAACAAGCTCTTGCCGAAACGTCGCGGACGAGCAAGAAAAAAATACTTATTACTTCCCTCGATGATCTTTTCTATGTATTGAGTCTTGTCAACATACAGACATCCCATCTCTCTGAGCGATTTGAAATCTTGTTCACCTATCGGATATTTCACTGTCTCTGCCATATTTCCTATTTTTAGATGCAAAGATACGTTTTTTTCGTTATGTTGCAAAAGAAAAATTACAGAATATTTTTGTTCTTATGGATTTTTTGTATTAACTTTGCCGATGAATTGGAAGCCCGAGGGCTTTCACTCTTGAAAATATTATAAACAGGGGTGTCACTATCCAGGACACTGAATAGAGGCTGAGATTATACCCTATGAACTTGAAGCGGATAATACCGACGAAAGGAGATTTTTATGAAACTATCTGTAAACCAGAAGGAATACCTTACGGATTCCGAACAATTGACAGTCAGCAGACTGCTCAATGAAATTCAGTCACCTACAGCCGGAGTGGCAGTGGCGGTAAATAATAAAGTGGTAAGAAAAGTAGACTGGGAGTCTACTCTGCTTGCCGATGGAGACCATATTACCGTTATCACTGCAGTTTGCGGCGGCTGATGAAACTCATAGCAATTACGACCCCCAATTTTTGGCATGGCGAAGACCTTGCCATCTGCCGTCTTTTAGACAGCGGATGGACTCGTGTGCATATACGCAAACCTTCAGCCAATAAATACCAAATAGAAGAATTAATCGGGAAAATACCCGAAAAATATCGACAATCACTTTCTCTTCACGATCATTTCGACTTAGCTATCAAATACGGAATTGGAGGAGTGCATCTCAACCAAAGGAATCCCTTACCCCCTACCGATTGGACTGGACTAATAAGCCGGAGTTGCCACTCAATAGAAGAGACCATCCAGCACTCTCATCTCGACTACGTCACTCTAAGCCCTATATTTGACAGCATATCGAAACCCGGCTATAAAAGTAGATTTTCTGCAGAGGAATTAAAGCGTACAGATCTTAACAATGTGTATGCCTTAGGGGGCGTAACCCTCTCTCGATTGAAAGAAATTAAAGAATTAGGATTCTCTGGAGCAGCAATGCTCTCTGAGGCATGGAAAACAAAAATGGAAATACTTCAATTAATTACCCACACTGATTGCGGACTTGAAGACGCCCTTCGCGGTGGATGCCGATGGGTGCAGCTTAGAATGAAAGAAGCCTCTGACTCTGAGTTTGCAGAAATGGCTAAAAAAATACTGCCGCTATGCAGAAATTATGGTGCAACTCTTATTTTTGATGACAGAGTAAATCTCGTCAATGAACTTGGAGCTGACGGCGTTCATCTGGGGAAAAAGGATATGACGGTGACAGAAGCAAGAAAAATTCTTGGACCAAACAAAATCATCGGAGCTACAGCCAACACAGAAGAAGACATCTGGAATGCTTACAAATTAGGAGCAGACTACATAGGACTGGGACCATTCCGCTTCACAACGACAAAAAAGGGGCTCTCCCCTATTCTTGGACTTGAAGGATACAAAAGAATAATGTCGTATTGCAAAAGCCAAGACATAACAATTCCAGTAGTAGCAATAGGAGGAATACGGCTTGACGACATAAAAAACCTTCGACAATCCGGAGTGGACGGAGTGGCAATTTCAGGATTGATACTGAATTCTAAAGACAAAGAACTAACAACAAAATCAATCATAGATATATGGAAAAACTAATAATCGGAGGACGAGAATTTTCGAGCCGCCTTTTTATAGGGACAGGAAAATTCAGTTCCAACCGCATAATGAGGGATGCTATAGAAGCATCCGGCTCAGAGATGGTGACAGTTGCCTTGAAACGAATCGATACAGACAACAGCGAAGATGAACTGCTCACTCATATCTTACGACCCAATATCCAGCTTCTTCCTAATACATCCGGAGTAAGGGATGCTAAAGAGGCTGTGTTTGCTGCTCAACTCGCAAGGGAGGCTTTTGATACCAATTTCATTAAACTTGAGATTCATCCGGACCCTCGTTATCTTCTACCCGACCCTATCGAAACACTCAAAGCAACCGAAGAACTTGCCAAGGATGGATTTATAGTGCTTCCTTACATTCAAGCTGATCCCGTGCTATGTAAAAGGCTTGAAGATGTAGGCACATCGGCAGTCATGCCATTGGCTGCCCCTATCGGCACAAATAAGGGTATAGTAGTCAAGGATATGATAGAGATCATAATTGAGCAGAGTTGTGTGCCGGTTGTGATAGATGCCGGACTCGGAGCACCATCCCATGCTGCCTTGGCAATGGAGATGGGTGCAGATGCAGTGTTGGTGAATACAGCTATTGCTATAGCAAATGATCCTGTGGCAATGGCAAGAGCTTTCGCCAAAGCTGTTGAGGCAGGACGCGAGGCTTATTGCGCCGGACTTGGAACAGTATCGAGAATGGCTGCCGCAAGCAGTCCGCTAACTTCATTCCTATCATGATGTTTTCATATGAATTAGCTAAATATGACTGGGAGGAGACAACGGCGAGAATAATGTCGATGACATCTACTGACGTCGAAAAAGCTCTTACAAAAAAGCGGCTCAACGTCTCAGACTTCATGGCACTTGTCTCCCCCGCAGCTGCCCCCTATCTCGAACAGATGGCAGTTTTAAGCCAACACTATACGCAGGAAAGATTTGGAAAGACAATTTCGATGTATATTCCAATGTATATCACCAATTCTTGCACCAATTCATGCGTATATTGCGGATTCAACCATCACAATAAGTTCGAACGAGTTGTGCTTTCGATGAGTCAGATTGAAGAGGAATGCAAGGCCATAAAACGGTTAGGACCCTTTGAGAATCTGCTGTTGGTGACTGGCGAAAATCCGAAGGTAGCCGGACCGGATTATTTGGAAGAGGCACTGCGCAGTTGTCGTCCCTTCTTCAATAATCTATCAATGGAAGTGATGCCTTTGAAGACCGAAGATTATGAAAGATTGACACATGCCGGACTAAATGGAGTGGTATGCTTCCAAGAAACCTACAACCGCAACAAATACAAGACCTATCATCCGGCAGGAATGAAATCTATTTTTGAATGGAGGCTGAATGGATTTGACCGTATGGGAATGGCGGGGCTTCACAAAATCGGAATGGGCGTGCTGATTGGTCTTGAAGACTGGCGTACAGACGTGACTATGATGGCTCTACACTTGCGCTATCTTCAGAAACATTATTGGCGTACTCGCTTCAGTGTCAATTTTCCAAGGATGCGTCCGGCGGCAGGAGGTTTTCAGCCCAATGTAGTGATGAGCGACAGGGAACTTTGTCAACTCACGTTTGCTTTCCGCATCTTCGACCATGACGTGGATATTTCATATTCCACGAGAGAATTACCCACGCTACGCGACAACATGCTGACTCTCGGAGTGACATCGATGAGTGCAGGCTCCAAGACAGATCCGGGTGGGTATTACACATACCCTCAATCACTCGAGCAATTCTCGGTGAGTGATGAAAGAACACCTGAAGAAGTGGCTGACGCTATCCGAAAAGGTGGCTATGAAGTGGTCTGGAAAGATTGGGATAAAATTTTTGATTAATATGGAGAGATATTCACGCCAGATAATGCTTCCTGAGATTGGCGAGGAAGGACAGAAAAAGCTTGCTCAAGCATCGGTGCTTATTGTCGGACTCGGTGGGCTCGGATGTCCGGTTGCCTTATATCTTACGGGTGCCGGAGTTGGAAGAATCGGTCTTTGCGATAACGACACAATATCAATCAGCAATCTTCAAAGACAGATACTATATAGCGAAGAGACGGAAGGGAGGTCAAAAACCACAATTGCGTGCCGGCGGCTTCGGGAGCTTTCTTCTAAAACAGTATTCGACCTATGGAAAGATGGTCTGACTGACTACAATGCAAGGGAGATCATATCAAGATATGATCTGATAATCGACTGCACTGACAATCATAAGACACGCTATCTTATCGAAGATACCTGCATGGAACTTGTCAAGACATGGATATATGGAGCAATTGGTAACTTTGAAGGACGAGTGTCGACATTCATACCCTCCGGACCGAGATATTCCAACCTCTATCCCGACAAGGAGATACTCTTGAACACCCCTAAATCTACAGGAGGGGTGATCGGTCCTTTGCCGGGCGTAATCGGTTCAATTCAAGCATCAGAAGCAATCAAACTGATATGCGGTTTTGGAGAAACACTTGCGGGGAAAATACTGGCTATAGATCTTAAGAATTTACAATTTCATATATTCGATTTATGAAGAAATATAAAAAATGGAGTGAAGAAGCCCGGGAAGCAGCGCTACCTACTATTCAGAAAATATTTGAGCTTCCTTTCGTAAAGGAATTGGCAGAAGGGACATTGCCAAAAGAAAAATTTCTTTTCTATATTGCTCAGGATTCAATATATATTGAAAACTACAGCAGGATTCTCGCGCATATAGCATCGCGTCTGCCACTGCATGAGCAAAGCATGGATTTCCTGAAATTCGCCACTGAAGGATTTGCAGTTGAAAAGGTCCTTCATGAATCTTACTTAGGAAATAATCCGGTAAAGGAAAAGCCCACTCCTACCACTCTCCTTTACAATTCATTTGAGTCTGCAAAATGTCTTGGTCCGGTTGAAGTGGAAACGGCTTCCATCCTGCCCTGCTTTTGGGTCTACAAAGAAGTTGGAGAAGAAATACTTAAGAAATGTCAGAAAGACAATCCATACATACATTGGATCGAGACGTATGGGGATGAAACTTTTGCAAAGTCGAATCTAAGAGCCATAGAGATATGTGATGAATTGGCAAGCAATGCATCGGATGATGTTCGGAACAAGATGACGGAAGCCTTCGTGATGGCTACTAAGATGGAATGGATGTTTTGGGAGAGTGCTTATAATTTGGAAAGATGGAAGATATGAAAAAGAAAAGTTATTTCAGAGTGATGACTATTGCCGGCAGCGACCCAAGCGGAGGAGCCGGAGTGCAGGCAGACATAAAGACTATATCTGCCTGTGGGTGCTATGCTACATCTGCCATTGTGGCATTGGTGGATGAGAATACAGTGGGTGTTTATGATGTTTTGCCGGTGCCGGAAAAATTTGTAGCGACTCAAATCCATTCTATTCTTGATGATGTGGGGACCGATGCCGTCAAAATCGGAATGCTTCACTCAGCAGAATTGATTCGGACTGTAAGGAATACTCTTGATGCATATCCAGAAATCAAGAATATTGTCGTTGACCCTGTAATGGTCGCGACTTCAGGAGATCCTCTTCTTGAAGAAGATGCCGTTGCGACACTTATGGATGTGCTGATACCAAAAAGCAGAATTATTACACCCAATATTCCGGAGGCAGAAATACTTCTGGGGCATAAAATCGGAAGTCAGGACGAATTGCCTGACGCAGCCGTCGAATTGTCACGATTTGGAGCATCAGTTATGCTGAAGGCGGGACATCTTTATGATGAAAAGCTCCTTGATGTATTCTATAATGCAGAAACTAAGGAGACAATCTATTTAGAATCAAAACGCATAGACACAGTCAACACACATGGCACAGGATGCACACTCTCATCCGCCATCGCCTCTTATCTCGCGAGGGGGTTCTCACTCAACGACTCCGTAAAACTTGCCAAGGACTATATTATGAAAGCCATAAAATCTGGAGCGCGATATAAGATCGGGAATGGGCATGGTCCGGTAAATCATTTCCAATACAGTGATCGGCAAATAGCTATTATTGATCAGATATGACTGTTTTTGTTTTCTTTGACAGCGGATGAGACATTAATGTCTGGATTGATTCTCAGCAGGTCTGCTATAAACTTTCTCTCGTCTTTTGGTGAAATCTCCAAAGGGGCAGACGACTTTAATATCCTACGATCTGAGAATTTTATAGCGATTCTATTAGTAGACAGGGCCGCTGATGCCAATATACTGTTTGTTCGTTTGATGCTTTCGATTTTATCTATCGGAAACCACTGCCATCCAATTAGACTTTTCACTCCGAATTCATTGCCACGAACCGCATATTTCGTTGAAACAATGACATAATAAACTAATATACAAAATGGAATGGATAAAACTATGCCAAACCAGTAATCTGAGTCAGTCAATATCGGCCCTGCCATGCAGCAAAGTATAATGAAAGGTATGATAGCATATACCCACCAATCGACTTTTGACTTAAAAACTTTTATCTCCATTTTTTAGATTATATAGATAATTAAACGAAAGTATGCAAATGCCTCTCATTTTCAATTTAGAATAGTTCTGACTACCAATATCATGATGGCCATTACACCCATTATCATACTTACCATATTATTAATATTTTATAATGATAATGATTATTTTTTTTCTG
>CAMWLX010000162.1 GCA_947175225.1 uncultured Porphyromonadaceae bacterium | reverse complement strand
AATCCGCTCGAAAACCTGACGAAATATTAATAAAAAAATAAGTTTAAACAACTTCTTTAAAAAATTTGTCATAAACTACCATAAAAATGAAGAAGATTTTTGCTTTGTTGCTTTTGATTTTGCCGATGATTGCCATCGCAGGGGAGACATATAGAAATCCGGTGATCAATGCCGATGTGCCGGATATAAGTGTCTGCAAGGTGGCTGACAATTATTATATGATAAGCACTACTATGCATCTTATGCCCGGCGGACCAATCATGAAATCGAAAGATATGGTGAATTGGGAAACAATCGGCTACGTTTTTGATCGCATTGACGACGGCGACCGCTATGATCTTATCAATAATCAGACGGTCTACGGACAGGGACAATGGGCTTCGAGCATACGATATCATATGGGGAAATTTTACGTTTGGTTCTCTGCCAATGGAGCGCCGGGCAAAGGGTTTGTATTTTGCGCCGAGAAGCCGGAAGGGCCATGGGAACTCGTTGCGCGTCCACCCCATATGCATGATGCCTCTCTCCTATTCGACGAGGATGGCAAACGCTATCTCTTCACCAGCGGCGGAGGATGCACCGTGGTAGAGCTTAACAAAGATTTTCATCCTCTTGAAGGGGGACTGAATAAAAAAATTGTAGATGCCTCATTAGATCCGGAAGAAAAGACAGCTCTCCTTGAAGGGAGCAGCGTCATAAAGCACAATGGCAAATACTATATCTGCATGATATCGATGAAATGGGGAGTCAAGGGGAGAGTTCGCCGCGAGGTGTGCTATCGCTCCGACAAGATTGAAGGTCCATACGAAAAAAAGATCATTCTTGAGACTCCGTTTGAATCATATGGTGGTGTAGGGCAGGGATGCCTTGTAGGTGATGATCAGAGCGACCAGAATTGGTGGGCATTGATATTTCAGGACCGTGGCGGAATAGGGCGTGTCCCTTGTGCTCTTCCTGTCACATGGATAGAAGGTTGGCCTATGGTAGGAGAATATACCGGGACAATCAATGAAGCTATTGCTGAGAATCCTGCAGATAATCCTACGGGAAATCCATTGCTTGACAGAAGGAATTACCGTATACCTTCAGATTTGAGCAAGAAACATCCGAATGTAGCCGGAATAATCGGGAGCGATGAGTTTGAGTTGTTGCCAATAAATAAGAATGGGGGTTATCATGCCCGTAATGGCATGAACCTATATTGGCAGTGGAATCACAATCCTATCGATGAGGCTTGGAGCCTTACGGAGCGTCCGGGGCATCTACGATTGAAAACTTCTCGCGTCGTAGACAATATGCAAGTGGCTCCTAATACACTGACACAGCGAATGGCAGGACCGCAATGCTCCGGCTCTGTAAAGATCGACGTTGCAAATATGAAAGATGGAGATATTTGCGGATTGGCTGCATATAATGGCGACAGTGGAGTGCTTCGCATTGTAAAGAAAGGTGGAAAGCATTTCCTACAGTTGACGGAGGAGAAATCGGTATTTAAACAGCCCCGTGATATTGAGAAGGTAGATGTGAATGTCATAGCGGAAATTCCTTTGAAGTTCAAGAATAAGAAGGAGCAGAATGTATTCTTGCGTATCAACGGGGATTTTAATCCCGGACGCGACATGGCATCGTTTGCCTACAGCATGGATGGAGAGGATTGGAATGATTTTGAGCAGGAGATACCCATGAGGTTTGACTATATGCGTCATTTCATGGGGACAAAGTTTGCCCTATTCAATTACGCCACGAAGCAGACCGGCGGCCATGTGGATGTCGATTGGTTCCACTTTGCGCAGAACTGATAAGTACAAATTCATAAATAAGAAAGGACGTACGAGCCGTACGTCCCTACAAAGATATCGAGGATTTACTCCAGCTTTTATTTTTTGAAGAGGCGGAGGAGTTCGCCTATCCAGAGAACTAAGGAAGTTGAGCCTATTATGATGAGCCAGTCTTCGATGCGTAGCGGAGTGACGTTGAAGAATTCGCCGCCTACTGTCACTATGGCTATCTGGCCTATGAGGATGGCGAGGGCGATTGTCACGAAGCCTCCTGCTCCCTTAAAGTGGAAGGCACTGCGGCCGGTCTCGAAGGCTCGGGCATTGAACATATTCCAGAACTGGAGGAAGACGAAGATTGTAAAGAACATTGAAAGTTCGTATGCAGTCAAAGTCGGAACTCCGGGATCTGTAGTTTGCGGAATGAAGGAGAAAATCTGAGTCATTGAATCCACGGAGTAATGCTCAAAGATATATAGGATTCCGAGAAGGATAAGGAAGAAGATTCCACCTACTCCAATGATGGTGCGCCACATCGGTCGGTTGATGATGAATGCCTCGCGTGAGCGAGGTTTTTCTTTCATCACGCTTGCCGATGGAGGCAGCGATGCGAGAGCCATCGCTGCGAAAGTATCCATGATCAGATTGACCCAAAGCATCTGGGTCACTGTCAACGGAGACTCAGTACCCATAAACGCACCTGCAAGCACGATGAAGCAAGCAGCCACATTGACTGTCATCTGGAAAAGGATGAAACGCTGGATATTCTGATAGAGCGACCTACCCCACATCACTGCACGGCCAATTGAAGAGAATGAATTGTCGACAATAGTAATGTCGGAAGCCTCCTTGGCAACTGATGTGCCATCGCCCATAGAGAGACCTACGTGGGCAGCCTTCAGGGCAGGGGCATCGTTGGTGCCGTCGCCTGTCACAGCCACCACCTCATTCTTTGCCTGAAGAGTCTCTACGAGACGCTTCTTATCCATCGGACGAGCACGGGCAATGATCTTCAGATCGCCAATACGCTCCTTAAGCTCATCATCGGAAAGAGCCTCAAATTCTACTCCGGTGATTATATTTCGGTCAGTATCTACAGCATCATCCCAAATGCCAACTTGCCTACCGATTTCCTTGGCAGTGCCGGGAGTATCACCGGTCACAATCTTGACCTTAATACCCGCATCTGTCACCTCACGGACTGCATCAGGCACATCAGCACGCACAGGGTCGGAGATAGCGACAATGCCAAGGAATGTCAGATTTTCAGCTGCAACCTTACCATCTTTGATAGTCACATCCCCTTCTTTAATTTCCTGATATGCGAAACCGAGAGTACGCATAGCCATATTCTGATATTCAAGAAGCCGGGCATCTATTTCAGTCTTTGTCACACCAGCAGTATCCTTGCACATTCCAAAGACAATCTCCGGAGCACCCTTCACATAGAGGATATTTTTACCTGTAGAAGACTTCACAACGGTCGCCATATACTTGCGCTCCGTAGTGAATGGGAGTTCTTCGATACGACCAACTTTTGCACGAAGCGCAGCGTAGTCAACACCCCGCTCGTTGAGCCATAGAAGAAGAGCACCCTCGGTGGGATTACCGAGCACTTCCGGTTTTTCCCCTGCGAGGTCGAGCTGGGCAGTGGAGTTTACCGCTATCCCTTCGTAGAGCACTTCATCAGAAGGATTGCCGAAGAAGTTTGTCTTATAGATCTGCATCTGATTTTGGGTAAGTGTGCCTGTCTTATCGGTGCAGATTACAGTAGTAGCACCCATCGTCTCGCAAGCATGCATCTTGCGCACAAGATTATTGGTCTTGAGCATACGGCGCATGGAGTATGCAAGAGAGAGGGTGACAGCCATCGGAAGCCCTTCAGGGACAGCCACAACTACGAGAGTGACTGCAATCATCAATGTCTGAAGGATATATGCTATGAAACTTACCCATTCGAATGGGGTATTGACGAAATACATTATAATTCGGCCTACCACGATGAGGGCAGCGAAAGCATATGAAATCTTGGTAATAAGGTCGCCGAGACCGTCGAGTTGCTCGTTGAGCGGAGTCTTGACACTGTCATCAATCTGAGCGGCTTCAAACACTTTGCCGTTTTCAGTCTTGTCTCCTACTGCGAGCACACGCATCACGCCATGACCTTCCATAATCTTTGTGCCACGCATCACATGGTTTGTTGGGAAGGTTGCATCGGGGTCAAACTGAGCCGGATCAGTACTTTTATGGCACATCGGTTCGCCGGTCAGTGTAGACTCGTCGATATTGAGCGAAACAGCTTCGAGGAGTTCGCCGTCGGCAGGAACCTCTTCACCTGTATTAAGGATAACGGTATCTCCTACTACTACATCTTTCTTAGGAATCATGGTGGCATTGCCATTGCGAACCACCTGTACAGGCTCATCATCGTTTACCTGATTGAGGAGAGCAAACTCTTTGTCTGCCTTCAGTTCGAAATAGAAAGCCAATCCGGTTGCAAGGAGGATTGCAATGAAGATACCTACCGGTTCGAAGAAGACTGTCGGTCCTTCGTGGAGTCCCCAAAACTCATAGCAGGAGATGCCGATTGATAAAGCACCGGCTATCATCAGGATAATTATCAGCGGGTCGCTGAATTTTTCAAGGAAGCGCTTCCATAACGGGACCTTTTCGGCAGGAGTCAAAATATTGACTCCGTGTGTGGCGCGGCTTTCGACAACTTGAGCATCGGTAAGCCCGGCGTAGCGATGTTTTTCTGACATATTATATTGGATATTGGATTTTGAAATTTTTTGCAAAATTAATGAAAAATTTGGAGAGTTGTGGTATATCGGGAAAGATATTCAAGAAGGACGCACAAGCCGAATGCCCCTACAGGGTAATCGGCAGGGTTATAGAGAGGAGAAGAGCCGATATAGGGGGGAATTCTGTAGGGGGATCGGGGTGTCTCCTTTTAGGGGCGCTACATAGATGATGTCAGGCTCGACGTGGACTGCGAAGGCTCCGTCGGGATCTTTGGTGACCGTGTAGTCGGCCGGATTGTATAAAGCATCGAGTCTTGCAATCGAACGGCGTAGGCAGGCCATTATGGGCCGGCGGATTTCGGGCTGCGTCAAGTCGGGGGCAGTGTCTTTTTCCCCTCCGAATAATTCATATATAGCTGCATATCGTCTTTGTAATTTCTTCATGCGGCGTTGGAAGTCTTTTAGCTCAGAAGCAGTGCGTGGACGGTTGAAATTAATTCCGCTGCTCCCCAGGCAGAGCATGAGGGCATACAGGGCTTTCTCCCGGCGGTGCATTCCCATTGCCTTTTCATCGATGTCCGGGAAAAAAATCTCTTCCCGGTATGGGTCGATTACGATTGAGCTTCGGATGTTGCGGCGGACGAGGAAGATGTCGAGAAGCTGCTTGTAGAATCCATGGAAATGAAACTGATTGTCACGCTCTTCCGAAGTATTGACCACGAAGACATCACTGCTTTGCATGTCGGTAAATTCATCCACAAATTTTTGGATTATAGTGAGGATATCTTCATCAACCTCAATCTTTAGATAATTGGCATAGCGTGTCTCCCCTACAAAACTATTGCCTATCTTGATGAGTATAGATGGAGCAGTGTTGCGGAGTTCGATAAATCCGCATTTGTTGCAGAGAAGATCCTTGCAATATGTGCCTGAGGTCATTCCCATCAGGGCATTGTAGGCCTTGTCTATCCCCGCATCGCTTAGAGAAGGAGCGAGGAAAGTCAGGATATCACGGAAAAGCACAGAATCTGTACTGCTGTAATGCTCTATGATCTTGGGTATATAGACGAAATGGAGCCCCGCAAGCTGCAGCTCCTTGAAAATAGACCGATATGATTTGCGTATAGCATTGTTTACTTCCGGGTCATATTCATTCTCAACGTATATGGCAGTAGCGATGTCAATGTCAAAGCTTGCCCTGGGGAGGGAATATATATCCCCGGTGAAACTGCTTTTTGAGCTGAACATCGTGTTGAGAGCAATCATCAGGAGGGCCTCGGGATGGGCACAGAAACCATCGCTGACTGTCATGGCACGGCAATCACCGAGCAGATCTTCCCCCAACCCGAGATCTGCGGCTCCGCATATTGTCTTCACTGCATCAGCGAAAGATATTTCTTTTGCAGCCATGCGAGTCTCGCGGTCGATGTCATATTTCAGGCAAATGTTGCGCCAATATTCCATTTCGCCGGTGTCTACTATACGGTCGGCTTTGATAAGGTCGGCGAATATTCGGGCTATGGCGATTTTTTCTGACTTGGTGGGCATAAGAGTGTCAAATGCTTTATGGGCTTTAATTCTTTACTAATTGAACTACGATCAGCCGCCCTCCGTCGGCCGAAGATAGGAGGATTTTGCGGCCTTCTGTCAACTCTACATATTCACCGGGTTTTATGTGGCGCTTGTCAGGACCCGTTACGTCCCACATATCCGGAAGACGGCGATTGATAAGGATCCATTTCCCTTTATGGAAGTGGAAGTCTCCTACGGGTCGCTTATCTTCCGGCTTTATACGCTCGTTTGGAGTGACAAAGCGATTGACGTGCCACATATAGAGGGATTGCTTATCGTAGACCATCAGGCGATAGTTTTCGGGGAGGAATTTTCCTTTCGCCGGGGAATAATAGAGATTGAGCACCGGGAGTTGACCATGATATTCCGTTCCGCAGAAAGGGCATTTTGGTTTGGTCGTATTATCGAATACAAACCATTTTGCCTCGCAGTTCGGATTCTGACAAGGTTGCATGAGGTCGGTGGTCTTGACAAGCGCTGTCTCCCACTCATCGGCAGTAGGCCGTTTGGATGGGTCGTGCAGACCGTCGATGAAAGCGCGGCAGAAGAGTTTCTTCAGATATGGACCACAGATTGTATAAGGGCGTTTGTCGACATCGCCCTGAGGAAGTTCGGAAGGTTGCAGGTTTTTGACTTTAGGACGGTTGCTCTTATCCTTTGGGTGCTCTATAAACAGAGCCTTCTCCCCCATAGAGAATTCCTCATCCTTAGCCGCATCAAGATCGTGAACCTTGCCGCCTCGAAGTGGATGACGATTGAGAAGATACATATATATCAGCACTGCAAGAGCATGGCGGTCGGTCTGTATGCTCGGCAATTTCTTATTAGGGTCCCCGATAGGGAGGGAGCGTGTCTGAAGCACTTCCGGGGCAATGAAATCGGGAGTACCCACTACATCCGGAGGATATTTTCCCGGCACTACAAGCCCATCGCAGTCTATGACTGCGGCTTTCCCTGTCTCCGGGTCAACGAGCACATTCTTATAAGAGAGGTCGGAATGTGCAAGCCCGGCGGCATGCAGACGGCGCACGGCACGGGCTATCTGCAAGCACATATGATAATGGCTGAGCCAAGTGCCTTTCTGTTCCGGTTTTAGGAATTTATTGCGGAGTTTGGCTGATGCAAACCATTTTCCTTCCTTCTCTTTTCCCTTAAACATACCGTCTTTGAAGAAGAATTCCTTCTGATAGGCAGGGGAGACAATACCGAGTTTACCGTTCCACTCCACGAGTTTTGTAGGCCAGCAGAAGAGGTTTTCCCAGTAGTCGCCTCCCACTTGATTGAATATCTTGTCGCGGTATGTGCCGACAATGTTCTGCAGACGCTCTTTCGAGTTGGCATCTTGTGGCTTGCGAAAGAACCCTACAACGTAGCTTTTGTCGGGGCTGAAGTAGACATCTTTCATCGCGCCGGAGCCTATCACTTCGTCGACAAATTCTACTGTGGAGCCGTCGGTAGCTTTTAATTTTATGACATTTGACATCTATGTAATTGAGAATTGAGAATTGAGAATTGAGAATTGAGAATTGAGAATTGAGAATTGAGAATTG
>CAMWLX010000161.1 GCA_947175225.1 uncultured Porphyromonadaceae bacterium | reverse complement strand
ATCTTACAGACGACAAACTCGTCATCATCGGAGCCGCCGGCATGATCGGCAGCAATATGGCTCAGACAGCCATCATGAAGAAACTCACACCAAACATTTGCCTCTATGACCCCTACGGTCCGGGACTTGAAGGTGTGGCTGAAGAACTCAAGCAGTGCGGTTTTGAAGGACTCAACCTTACTTACACTACCGACGTAGCTGAAGCTCTTAAGGATGCAAAGTATATAGTCAACTCCGGTGGTGCAGCCCGCAAAGCCGGCATGACCCGCGAGGATCTACTCAAAGGAAATGCGGAGATTGCTGAGGAATTTGGCAAGAATGTGAAGGAATACTGCCCCGATGTGAAGCATATCGTAGTGATCTTTAACCCTGCCGACATCACAGGTCTTATCACCCTTCTATACAGCGGATTGAAACCAAGCCAAGTTTCAACACTTGCTGCCCTTGACAGCACACGCCTCCGCAACGAACTCTCAAAGCAGCTCAATGTGGAGCCGGACAATATCGTAAACTGCCGCACATACGGCGGTCACGGCGAACAGATGGCTGTTTTCGCATCTACGGCGAAAGTAAACGGCAAGCCTCTTGTAGACTTCATCGGCACAGAACCACTCACTAAGGAAGCTTGGGAAGACCTGAAGCAACGCGTGATCCAGGGAGGAAAGAGAATCATCGAGCTTCGTGGACGCAGCTCATTCCAGAGCCCTGCATATCTCTCTATCGAGATGATCGAAGCAGCTATGGGCGGCGCAATGTTCCGCTGGCCGGTTGGCACATACGTCAACAACGACCGCTTCTCTCACATCATGATGGCAATGGAGACCACCATCGACAAGAACGGCGTGACAGTGCAGCCTATGACCGGAACTCCGGAAGAGGAGAAGGAACTCGAACAGAGCTACAAGCATCTCTGCGCACTCCGCGACGAAGTGATCGAACTCGGCATCATGCCCCCTATTGCGGACTGGAGCAAGATCAATCCTAACCTGTAATGGTATAGGAGGGTTAAGGGGTTTAGGGGGGGAGGTTTAAGGGGTTTAAAAGGTTTAAAAGGTTTAGGGGGATCAAACTTCCTAAACCTTTTAAACCTTTTAAACCTTCTAAACCTTTTAAATCTTTTAAACCTTTTAAACCTTTTTAACCACTTAAACGTTTAACTTACAAAACACATCCACTAAACGAAAAAAACTATGAAAACACGAAGAATCCTATCATTGATCGCAGCGATCGTATTCGCGATCGGCTCCATATCCGCACAAAACAGCGCTCCCAGACCCGGTTCAGGAGCAGGCAGCAGCGCACCAGCTCCCGGATCAGGCGGTGCATTCACTCCCAACGTGCCTCAAGGTCCCGGTCCGGGAGCGGGTTTCGGACCGAACACTCCTATGTGGGGCACGAGCAACTCCATGATGAACGGAGGTCCATGGGGACCCGGTGCCTTCTCCGGTCCTTACAATAATGGGCCCGGCTACAATTATGGACAATCGAAAGTAGTTGCAGTAGGTTATGATGCCCAGGGAGTTTGGGAGACGGTTCCGATGGTAGTAAGCTGGGAATGGAACGGTTTCTACTACGACGTGACAGTTGAAAACGCATGGAATCCTTGGACTCAGATGTGGGAAGGGGGTAACCTCGACATTCCCGCATTCCAGACATCCTATACCCTCCGCGGTGTCCCCTACTCCTGGTATGCCAACCTCTCCACCGGGACCTATTACTTCAATTTATAATTTAGAATTGAGAATTGAGAATGGTGAATTGAGAATTGAGAATTGAGAATTGAGAATTAAAATTGTGATAAAAAAATTGCGTTTCTTGTAGGAAACACAATTTTTTTTGCGCAAATGGGGAATAATGATTAAATTTGCATAAAAATATAACTTTTACCTCTTTTATACACTATATGGATTCAGAAAAGACCGCCCCTGTGGCAGACCCAAATAGCAATCTCCGTCCGGACGGAAGCAAAAAGATAGTGCTGAGCGGTATACGCTCTACAGGTAACCTCCACCTCGGCAACTACTATGGAGCTCTACAAAAGTTCGTGCGAATGCAAGACGACTATGACAGCCGCTATTTCATCGCCGACCTCCATGCCCTCACCACCAATCCTGATCCTAAGGCCCTGCACGAAAGCGTGAAACAAATCCTCGCTGAATACCTTGCAGCAGGTCTGGATCCTGACAAGAATATCCTCTATGTGCAGAGCGATATACCGGAAATATCCGAAATGTACCTGCTTATGAATATGCATGTGGGCATTGGCGAACTGATGCGCACAGCATCTTTCAAAGACAAGGCACGCAAGGCTCTCGGCATCACTTCTGATGGCGACGAGATTGAAAAGGAAATCATCGGCAACCAGACCAATAATGCCCGCGTAAATGCCGGTCTCCTCACCTACCCCACTCTCATGGCAGTAGATATCCTTATCCACCACGCCGACTACGTGCCCGTAGGCAAGGACCAGGAGCAGCACCTCGAGCTGACTCGCCGATTCGGTCGCCGATTCAACTCGTTCTATGGAGTAGACTACTTCAATGAGCCTGTAAACTTCAACTTCGGTGGCGAAGCCATCAAAGTTCCCGGACTTGACGGCAGCGGCAAGATGGGCAAGAGCGAAGGAAACTGCATATATCTCATCGACGACGAGAAGACGCTTCGCAAGAAAGTGATGCGTGCTGTGACTGATGCCGGACCTACAGAACCGAACTCACCTGTATCTCAGCCAGTGGAAAATCTATTTACCCTAATGGACCTCGTAAGCGGCAAGGAGACCACAGACCACTTCCGCGAGAAATATGCCGACTGCAGCATCCGCTATGGCGACCTCAAGAAGCAACTTGCCGAAGACCTGCTAAAGGTGACGCTTCCAATCCGACAGCGCATCCTTGATATCCGCGACAATGACGAGTATCTTTCAAAGATCGTTAAGCAAGGAGCAGAGCGTACACGAGAATATGCAGCCAAGACATTGAAAGATGTTCGTGAGATAATGGGTATCAGAAAAATATGAGAATTCTCTCCATACTCAGCATCGTGCTGATAATATTGAGCGGTTGTAGTGGCAGTCAGAAAGATGACCGCCCTGCAATCGCTGTCAGTTTCGAGCCACAGGCTTGGATGCTCAGGCAAATAGTAGGGGATGATTTCGACATCGTAACCCTGCTTCCCGCCGGAAGCGACCCTGAGACCTACCAACCCTCAATCAGCACAATGAAAAGTCTTGGGAAAGCGGACATATACTTCACGCTCGGCACAGACGGATTTGAAAAGTCAAACCTCTCAGGAATAGTATCCAATTTTCCTGATCTAAAGGTAGTGGACTGCACAGAGGGAGTTCAGAAAATCACCGGCACTCACGGACACCATGACCATGACGGACACAACCACAATGGTGAGGAGTTCGACCCACATATCCTTGCATCTATAAAAAACAGTATAATCATAGCCGACAATTTATCGCGCTACCTCGCTAAAAACTATCCGGATAAAGCAGATGCATACCTGAGGGCAGGAAATTCACTAAAGGCACGTTTTAAATGGAAAGATGATTCCATTTCGAAAATGAATCTTGATGGTACGGCCTTCGCCATAAGACATCCGTCACTTTCTTATTTCGCAAGAGACTACAATCTAAAGCAGATATCCATGCAGGATAATGGAAAAGAGACAACTCCTCTCAGGTTAGCAATGCAAATGAAGGAAATTAAGGATTCAGGAGCAAAGGTTTTCGTGAATGAGATCGAACATGATTCCCCCTCCTACAAAGAAACTGCATCAGAAGTAGGCCTGAATGTTGTAGATGTTAAACTTAACGGTCCAGCATGGGAAGAATTCATTATGAAATTGGCGCAAAGAATGAAAATGGCAAATGAAATTAATCGGAATTGACGACATAACAGTAAGATTTGACAGTAAAACTATACTTGACCACGTGACGCTGAACGTGGACGAAGGAGACTTCATGGCGATAACCGGACCGAACGGAGGAGGAAAGACTACTCTTCTTCGCATTATGCTGCGACTGCTTAAGCCAAGCTCCGGAAAAGTTACATACTTTCATGATGGGGTTGAGACTAAAAGACTCAAAATCGGTTATCTGCCACAGAAGAGCAACATTGACACTCGTTTCCCTATTACAGTAGGGGAAGCCATAAAGTCGGGACAAATAAAAGGATTTTTCAGTAGGAGGAATCAACAGGATGAAGAAGAGTTCGAAAGGATCGTGGAGCTTTGTGGTGTAAGCGGATATCTTGACAGAACTGTAGGAATGCTCTCAGGAGGACAGCTTCAACGTACACTTTTAGCTCGAGCCCTTGTCTCCAAGCCGGAAGTCATAGTTCTCGATGAGCCACTCAGTTACGTAGACAAGACTTTCGAGCGTCAGATCTACTCTATGATGGAGGATCTCGCAAAGGAGCACACTATAGTTCTTGTAAGCCATGAGATGTCTGTGATCTCTGGAATGGCAAATCGCCACATCATTGTAGACCGCGGCATACACGAATGCCACTCCCACCACCACTCATTCACCGAATGCGATGACTGAAATCTAATTTTGAATTGAAATTTTATACTATTTTTTAATTGAGGAAATATGTCGCCAAAACTAATCTACAGTCTAAGAGATTTTTTCTCAACCGAGCCGGTAGAAAAGGCATGGATTTTTGGATCTTATGCGCGTGGAGAAGAAACTTCTGAAAGTGATATAGATATTCTTGTCAGATATTCAAAAGATACTTGTCTTGGACTTTTCGGAATAGCAGAGCTAATAGAGAAACTTGAAAAACTTTTGGGTAAAAGAGTGGACCTTGTTGAAGAAGATACCCTATATCCCAGAGTTGCTAAAATGGTAAATGCAGAAAAAATACAGGTATATGAGAGAAACGCTTAAAGATCCACTCCGTCTCGAACACATGCTTGAAGCCATAGACAAATTATTACAGGCAAAAGAACGAGAAGATTTTGAGACATTGCCTGAAAAAGACCTCGAATATTTTGGAATCGTCAAACTTCTTGAAATAATAGGAGAAGCAGCATATAAACTTACAGTAGAGTTTAAAGACAGTCATCCTGAAACCCCCTGGAGATATATAATAGCCATGCGTCATATACTTGTACATGGATATTACCAAATAAAACGTCAGGATGTTTTTAAGACGATTAAAGAAAATTTACCTCAGCTAAAGAATCAGTTATCAAACTATTTAATTGAATTTGATGACTGAAGTATAATTGAGAATTGATCGTTGCATTATGATATTAAATTATATTTGGATAGGATTTTTGATTGTTGCTTTCCTGATGGCCGTCGGCGTATCGCTGACCACAGGGGTTACAACTATATGGAGCGACATCATGAATGCTTCTTTTACCCAAGCAGCCTTTGCTTTTGAGATTTCACTGGGATTGACCGGTGTGCTATCGCTATGGATGGGAATAATGAAAATCGGCGAAAAGGGAGGAGTGACGACTGCCATGGCAAAGCTTGTCAGTCCTTTTTTCTCGCGTCTTTTCCCGGGCATTCCTAAGGATCATCCTGCTATGGGAGCGATTTTCATGAACCTATCAGCCAACATGCTTGGGCTTGATAATGCAGCAACGCCGATGGGACTCCGCGCGATGCAGGAAATGCAGACTCTCAATAAGCGGAAGGACACTGCTACAGACGCAATGATAATGTTTTTGGTGCTCAATAGCAGTGGACTTTGTCTGATACCTGTCAGCATCATGATGTATCGGGCACAAGGAGGAGCAGCCAATCCTACCGATATATTTATTCCTATTCTATTAGCCACAGCAATAGCGACTCTTGTCGGACTCATAGCACTATGCCTGAAGCAGCGCATTCGGATGGATGCAGTGCTTTGGAGCTGGCTTGGTGGGATAGCAGCAGTTGTCGGAGTAGTCGCATGGTGGTTTTCAACGCTCCCGGCAAATAAAGTGGAGCACTATTCTACTTTCGCTGCTAATTTTCTTCTCTTCAGTGTCATCATCCTCTTTATTTTGGCAGGAGTAAGAAAAAAAGTGAATGTCTATGATTGCTTCATAGAGGGGGCGAAAGAAGGATTCAAGACGGCTGTCGGCATTATCCCATATCTTGTAGCAATATTGGTAGCAATTGGGATGTTCAGGGCTTCCGGTGCCCTTGATGCAGCGACAGGGGCAGTAGAATCAGCACTTGCAGCCTGCGGAGTAGACACGCAATGGGTTGGGGCATTGCCTACGATGCTCATGAAGCCGCTGAGCGGAAGCGGAAGCTGCGCCATGATGCTCGATGTGATGAAGACAGAGGGCGCTGATGCCTTCGTCAGCAGATTGGCAGCCGTAGTCAGAGGCAGTACCGACACCACTTTCTACATCCTCGCCGTCTACTTCGGCTCAGTAGGAGTAATGAAGACCCGCTACGCCGCCGGCTACGCCCTCCTCGCCGACATCACCGGCGCCATCGCCGCTGTCTTCATCGCGTATCTATTCTGGGGATGACAGCAAATCCCATCTACAAAATTGCCAAGCCTCTGCAAGCACGAAGCAGAGCTTCGAGCGGAAACGGCTTCGCGACCCGAAAATAGCTTGAATCAGCGCGAAGCCGTTTCCGCTGTAAGCTATGCTTACTTTCTCGAAAAAAATAATATTAACACCCATGTCATTCTCAAGAGCAAGCCAATATGCTGGCATCCGCTGCCCCGGTCATGACTATCGATCAAGATGCATCTACCACATAGTCTTGAACAAAGCCGAGAATATCCCTGATTTCTCCCAAATAGTAGGCTTTGTAGGCAGTCACGATTGGCCACCGGCAGCCAGTCTATCTCAAATAGGGCAAATAATCGCAAAATGCTTGAGTAGAATGAAAGATTCTTTCACTTTTACTTCTATTCCAAGAAAATGCATCATGCCTGATCATGTTCATATAGCTCTTTTCATCAAAGAAAAGTCAGAATTTCATCTTGGACAAATCATTGCCGAATTCAAAAGAAAATGCTCCCAAGAACTTGAAAGATTAGGCTATCCTCCCAAAACAGATCTATTCATAGAGAGCTATCACGATACTTTTTTAACTTCGAAGGGGCAACTTAAATCTATGCTGAGTTACATCAGTGATAATCCACGAAGGCATTTGATTAGAAAGAATAATCAAGGCTGGTTCAGGAGATTTTCAATTACCCAGGGTACAGCTATATATGAAGCATTTGGCAATTGGGATCTTCTATCGGAATTTCAAAAAACCAGAGTTAAATACAGTAGCAAATATTCGCAGGAAGAACTTGAGTCATATAAAAGGTTGTGGCATCGGACTATCCTTAATGATGGGATTTTGGTCTCACCTTTCATTCATGCAGAAGAGAAGAAAGTCAGAGATTGGGCAATGGAAAATGGAGGAGTACTTATATACATTACATATAATCGTTTCCCTGAAAGATATAAACCATCAGGCAAATTATTCGAGCTCTGCTCAGAGGGAAGGCTCTTAATAATCTCATATCCTACAAATCTCCAAGAAGAAGAGTATATACGAAATAAAGGAGTACCCTCACGATCTTTATGTGAAAAAATGAATGACTTTGCATTGGAAATTTCCACTCGCCAATTCCATCCGATTCTCCATCTTTGCTGAAAATAACGAAGCAGAGCTTCGGGCGGAAACGGCTTCGCGCTTCTGAAAAGGACTCCGGAT
>CAMWLX010000160.1 GCA_947175225.1 uncultured Porphyromonadaceae bacterium | reverse complement strand
TTACTCATAGTACGATAAAATTTGGTCAAAAATGGCTTTGGCTAACAATGGAGGAACGGCATTTCCTATTTGTTGCTGTATATGAGAGATTGGGCCTTCAAAATAGAAATCGTCAGGAAAACTTTGGATACGTGCAGCTTCTCTAACAGACAATCCACGGTCTTGATAAGGATGAATGAGCATACTCTTCCGGTAGTTTGATATAACCACAGATGGTTCATCGGCTTTGAGACGTTTGTAAATACCGCTATGGCATCTCTCTTTATCGGCATAATTGACCATTAGTTCATCGGGAATATCTCTCCAATTTCCTCCTTGAGGAATATGCTTGTATCGTTTAATGACCAATTCATTGTTAAGTGATACTAGATTCTGAGTAGGAATTTCAGAATCATGTCTCATTAGTCGTTGATATGCGGTAGCTTCAGCTAAACTACAAAGATACTTACCCTCGAATAACTGTTCTCCATTCCCAACGATAGGTAAGTCGCTTATTGCTTCCCATACGGATATTGGCTTTTTGTGTTTTGTTGGAAATTGAAATTTAATACCTAAACGGTTACCTACCATGAAATATCGATTACGTCGTTGAGGAACACCGTAATCAGAAGCCCACAAAACTTCATCTGCCACTTCATAGCCTAAACTTCTAAAACATATTTCAACCAATCTTCTGACTGCTCCATTACTCATATTGGTAAACCCGTACACATTTTCGAAAAGGAACCAATCCGGTTGTATTTCTTGAACGAATCTTAGAAATTCTTCAAAAAGTGAATTATTAGGATTCTTCATAGTACGAGTTCTAGTGTTTGACAATGAAAAGCCTTGACAGGGTGGGCCTCCCATAATTATAAATACACCTTGATCTGATTTTAAATCAGATGGTTCTAAATCCCTGATATCTGAGCAGATTATATTGGTTTCAGGATGATTCCTTCTATAGGTTTTAACTGCACTTTGGTTTATTTCAATAGCATGGGCAATAGAAATGCCTGCCATCTCAGCACCAAGACTAAGACCACCAGCACCAGCAAAGATGTCAATACCAATTCTTTTCATTATTGTATTATTTCTTGCGCATCGAACCACAAAATTTTATCGGAGGGACTTGAATATTCAGAAATGTTATACATATTTGCAGAAGCATAGCAAATTTGAATATCTGGATATTTAAATGCGATTGAAGCAACAGCAAGTGTGGAAACTTTGTTGTTCATCGGACTAATAATGATGTTGTATTGTTCTTGATTCTGTTCGATGATTTTAGTAATCTGGTCAATGGTAAGGGCTAGATCTACACATGAAAATTCGAAATGAAATGCGTCAGGATATATAGCAAATAATCTGGAAACATTTGCGTCATTTATTTTGCTCAATTCTACAGAGTTACTAAATTTTGCCGGAGCTTTGCCAAGATAAAGTACTGCAGGCTCAAAACTATCGATCAATATTTGAGCTCTTTCCATCTCAAAACCTGCTAAAACAATTAACAAGTTCCTTTTTATTGTAGAAGGACTTCCTGAGAAACCAAGAATTGAACGAATCTCATTTACGCCTTTCGACAACCATATTTTATCAAAATCATCTGAATTAGTAATATTGGAATATACCGATGAAGGATTATAACAAATCCTAATTTGGTCTCGATTAAAGCCCAACTGTTTGAATAGTTGAAAACATATCAAAAACATTTCTCGCGTAAATGTAGATATGTCTATGATAGTTTTAGATCCTTTTAATGACTGTAATATATCATATAGTTTATCATAGTTCTCTAATGGAGAATCTTTCTTGAGCGTAACAACCGTTACGTTCTCTCTGAATAATTCGCAAAGGGACTTCAGATTATTTTCAACGGAAGGGCAATTATCATCAAAAGAACAAATAATCGCTTTTTTGATGACGGACGTATCAACTTTTTGCGCTATGCTTAAACAACGTTGTTCAAAGCTAGCACAACATATAAACACCTCAGTGTCAATCTTAGGCGTTTTGGATAGTGATTCTTTATTCATAATCGTCAAAATCAAACAATGAAGGCGTTGTGAAATTTGAACTATCTTCGGTTTGTTTCTGAAACCGATTCAAGAATTCTCGTTTATTCTTAAGAGCTATACTTAATGTTGAGCTAGACATGAACTTATAACCTGCGAAACTTGTGGGATCAAGTTTAAAATGCGGTGCTAGGATTCTGCTCAATATGTATAATGTGTTTCTACCCGTACCTGATTTATTCCCAATGGTACTTTTGTGCAGATAGCCAAATTGTTCGCCCATATCAAGAATGCGTTGTAACTCTTCATCGGGTCTATCAGTTAAAGCTACAGAAAATACTCGCCTTTCACTAGTTTCAGATACGAGTAGTTTATGAAACAATTCTCCTAATGCATCAATTAGATTGAATAGTTTCTCAGCAGCTGCTAATTGATTAGCATGTTCTTTTACATCCTGTCTTAATTTATCAAATTCATCAGTTAGAAATGCTGTTGAATATTTTTTTATAATATCATCTTGAACTGACGGACTGATATAAGTTAGATTTTTTGTTTTTTGCAGTGTAGATTCTAGTGCATACATTTCTTGGGCAGGAGCTAAAAAATGACGTATTATACCCGAAGATATCGCAACTAATTGATCGAATCCAGCATAGCTGTAATGTGCTCCAGCTTTATGAAGCTGTTGCAGTTGACGTATGAATTCAGGTCTAGCATATCTTCTTGCTGCATCACCAGCTGCGTAAGGCTTTTGTGGGTCATTATACCTTTTCTTTATTTCCTCATAAATTGATTCAATCTTCTCATCTTGTTCCTTGTCGCTGGGGAAAAAATCTGTTGGGATAATCGACAAATTAAGGTACTTTTTAAGCCTTTTCAATACAATTTCGTTAATGCGTTCATTGTACTGACTTTTCCTACTAGAATACACGGTTGAGATATTAATTTCCGAATAATCATGTGGAGAATCAATTCTCTTATCATTGATGGTAAGATGTGATTTGTAATCTAATTGTGTTGATATTTTAAAGCATACATCTCGTGTTGTACGATAGGATACCCACGTATTAAGTATCTTAGTCTGTGTAAGATTTAAATATCCTGCATCATCAACTAAAAGATAGAAAGGTTTATTAGATGGGAAAATACTTATAGATTTTAGTGACATTATGATAGGATATACAAAATCCATGAAATCAACAATAGATCCGGAATATGGAGCAGTGATATCTCTTGATAAAGCAATCCTCTTACAATAATTAAGACACTCTCTATTCATACTGTCACATATCTTTGACATTTGACTTACTCTATCTACTCCGGAACAGGTAGAACAATTATCATCAGGAATGATGTAACCACTTTGAGATACTATTGGAATAAATTCAGTTTGATAAAACTTATTTATTTCAGAAGATACGGTATTTAATTCATCCTTATAGGATTCTAATAATGAAACAAATATTTTGGCAACAATGTAAGTTGCTAAAAGATGTTCATTGAAAATTGTTGAAGCGTGATTTTCTAACCTATCTAAATCAGGTATATTGATATTAGTCAATTTAATTGGTATATATGCAGCAAAGAAATCTAACTCTATCGGTTTGCATTTATGAACAATCATCTGGCAATCAGGCATGATATAACGAAACATCATACTCTTGCCAGAGCCACGTGGTCCATTAAGGAATGTATGACCTTTTTCAAGCACTTGCTTAAAATCGGCAAATACATCCACAAAAAGATCCACTACATCTTGTGCAGTGTTTTGTTCTGGAGTTTTTATCTCAAACGGATTCATTGCCTTTATCTTCTTTTATAAGATGTTTTTGTATATTCTCACCAGTTAGAATTATACCATCCCTTTTAAGAGAATCGCCACATAATTCAAAAATATTATGAAAAGAAAGATTCGGATATCCTTTCTCTTCAATACGGTATGTGATTCGTTCATAAAAATCTTCGAATTTCCCTTCTTCAATAAAGTTAATGGTTACGTTTAAAGTCGATACTCTTAATTTTTCTGGAACGAAACGATTATAATAGAGGCATTCACAAAAAGTTTTTAAACTTCTTATGTATATTTCATCAATTAAATAAAGCTCTAGCAAACCGTCCTTGGAACTTTTTTTGAACGTTCTTAGAGCCATCTCGCGATTTAGACAAAATGTCATTGAAATTTCATGACTCCTCATTACAGGCTCAAATGAATCTAGGCAAGATGAAAATGCGTGAAATAGCTGACTAGATTCAGTTATGAGATCGTGATCCAGAAGATAATTAGAGCTACGAGGTCTCCCATCCGCTAATTCATCTCCCATCCTCAATAAGGCCGCCAACAATCTTGAATGGACCTTTTCCCCTGATATTATGGGTTCTAATTCTAGATAACCAATAGGGTCATTTTTACCGGAATGAGCCTGCGCGATTTTGCTAATCTCACGAAGTTCTATATTCGAAATTGCATATTTCGATATCTCTGTAAGAAATTTTCCACCATTTTTTTCATGACCATCTCGTCCATTAAAAATGTGCCCAGCATCATGAATATGAATGGCAATTAACAAAAAGAATATTTCGTACATAGAGAGTTCAGCGTAGTTCTCTGACAATAGCGCCGACACCTTTTCAATAACCATTGAAATATGATTTGTGCTATGATCATTCAAATATATCGTTTCATCCAATCTTGTTGTCATAGTTTTGACCTCAGGATGAATTTCACGATTCATAAAATCTCGGAAATTGCGATATATGGCAACATAATCTCGCTGACTAGGAAAGTCGGTGGGATCAGCGGTATTTATGAAATAATCTTCAATTGTTTCTTTCATCTGTTATTTTGTTGGGCATAATAATTCTCTCACATCAACATCTAAGAAGTGAGCTATTTCTTGAAGTTGAGTAACGGAAGGCTGAACTTTGTTGTTACACCAACGAGAAACGGTTGTCTCGTTTTTTCCAACTGCTTCACAAAGCCGTTTAGCAGAAACTTGTTTCTCTGCTAAAACAGCCTTAATTCTATTTACTGGTATTGGTTTAACGTCGCTATTCATCTTGTTACAACTTCTTGTAATGGAATTACAAAATTACAAAGAAAATTTGGAATGGGCAAGAGCCTGAGCGCGAAAACACACGGCTGACGCATCTTAATTTTTAATAACGTCAAAACTTTTTAAGGCGTACAGTAGGTAGTCATTATCCCATCCGGCCTTCTTGCGATGCCCTTTGACACCCATTGACGATACCTTCGCATTCTTGATTATGTTTAAACCGATGCGGTTAAGCAAGGAGAAATTCTGCGCGGCATTGTCCTTCTGTTTTCTCGAGGCATCGTCACCGAAAGCCACATCGAGCGTCCAGTGCAGCTGGTTCTCCACGCTCCAGTGCAGACGTATCGAATGGTTAATATACTGGGCATCAGCTTCAAGGCTTGATATGTAATATCGCGTTTCCTTATGCAGTTCTCCACTCTTTATATCGCGCATCCTTGATTCTATCCTGATCAGACTCTTCAGACCTGGCCATTTATGCCTGTCAATGATGTTCTCGAGATTCGTTATGACCGAGCACACGCGGCTTTCCTCCCTGCCGTGGGATTTTCCCTCCATCGTATGAACTGATGAAGTCTTAAGATATGTGAATGAACCGCTCACACGTTCAAGCATCTCAGGCTGATTTCCCTTCAATGCAAGGATATAGTCGGCTCCGCGCTCCATTATCGTCTTTGCTATCTCACGTTGACAGCCCATCGCATCGATGGTCACGATGCAGTTTCTTAGCTCAAGAATACGCAGCAGACGGGGGATGGCGGTTATCTCGTTGCTCTTGCCCGCGACCTTTTCCTGTGCCAGCAGCAGATTGTTCGCCGAGGCCCAGGCGCTTACCAGATGGGTATATGTCCCCGTGCCGTCATCACTGCTCCCGCGGAGACATTTGCCATCTATGGCTACGACCTCCCCGTCGGTGAGTTCGGCTATACTTTTTGTCCATGCCACAAATGAATCGTTCAACTCTTTCGGGTCTAACATGCTGATTACGCGATTGAAAGTGTCATGAGATGGTATGCCGTTGGGCAGATACAGGAACTTCTCAAGCCAGTCTATCTTGGCATTGCCGTAATCCTCTATCTCATTCCATGACTCTGCGCCGCAGATAACGGCACAGAGGGATATGAACAGGATGGAATCAAGGCTATGTTTCCGAGTACGCTCAACTCGCGGATCTGTCACCGATGCGAAAAAATCTATGGGTGATGTTGTTTGTGTCATATTATATTAACGAGGTTGTTTAAACTTATTTCGAGAAGTTAATAATACAGTAAAAAATATAAAATACAGCGCATTCTGCAAAAAATGCACTATATTATAGTCGCCAAACAAAAATATAGTAACAATGCCAGAATACGCTGTACTCGACAAAGATACAATAAAAATTTGGATTATGCCCAATCTTTCGGTGGCAAAAAGAGGTTTCACCACAAAATTCGACATGATCGAGATCGTGAACTCGATCCTGTACAAGCTCAAGAGTGGATGCCAATGGCGGATGCTTCCGGTCGGACACCTTTTCACGGGTGAGCCTCCGAGCTGGAACACCGTGTTCCATCATTACCGTAAATGGAGCAAGGCCGGGGAGTGGAAAGCCACCTTCACGGAACTGCTCAGCAAAAACAAGGACAAGGTGGATCTCTCGCTCTCGCATATCGACGGATCGCATACCCCGGTCTACAGAGGCGGGGAAAAGGCTGCGTATCAGGGCCGTAAGAAACGCAACACCACCAATGCGCTTTTCCTCAGCGACAGGAACGGGCTTCCTTTGGCCATGTCGGAACCTCAGGCCGGCAACCACACGGATGTCTTTGAGATTGACGACAGGGTCGAGGAGATGATGCGGCAGCTTAAGGATGCGGGAATATCCACGGATGGCCTTTTCTCCAACCTTGACGCGGGATTTGACGCAAAGGAACTCCGGATGGCTCTTGACGGTCATGGCGTCATCTCCAATGTCTGCCCCAACAGAAGAAACGGGTGCGATTCTTCGGAGGAGCATCTTTTTGACGAAGAGATGTACAAGGAACGTTGGACAGTGGAGAGGACAAATGCCTGGATGGACGGATTCAGGGCTGTCCTGGCCCGGTTCGACACCACAGTTTCCAGTTGGAAGGGTTGGAACTACCTCGCATTTATCGTTATTTTCCTTAAAAAATTTCACAAATCAAAATAGTTTAAACAACTTCAACGGCTACTGACCTGTTTATATTGGTCAATGGCCGTTAAGTTTATTTAAGATGCGTCAGCCGTGCGCGAAAACAGTAGCTCTACACGGGGCAAATGTTAGATTTGTCGGGTGTAGAGCTAAATTTGGCTTAGAAGTCAAAGGTGGGGAGGTTGGATTTGTCGATTTTGCAGAGGCAGAGGGTATAGGGGACGAACCCTTTGCGTCCTTCTATCTTGATGAAGTCTTCGCCATCGAGGTGGCAATAGTATAGGGCGAGTCGGATTGCGTCTTTGTCGTTGTATGCTTCGAACTGCCATTTACCGCAGTCCGTGTAACAGGTATATAGTGCCATATTTGATGCTATAAGTTAGAGTTAAGAGTGATGAGTTTTTAGCGATGAGTAAAAAAAATGGGTGAGATTACCACTTGATGCTACTTATCAAGAAAGCAGATAATAAACCCAGAGCGAGGAACGCTATAAATGGCA
>CAMWLX010000159.1 GCA_947175225.1 uncultured Porphyromonadaceae bacterium | reverse complement strand
ACAACGCTTTGTTGGAGTCATAGGAGTAGCTTTTTCCGATGGCAGTCTTTAATGTTATTGAGGCAAGAGCATCTTTATCGTTGTCGATCATATAGCGTGGAGCGCGGATTTCAACGTTGTTGTTGGTCCATGCACTCTTAAACATTTCAGCCTCTTTGTTTTTTAGAGGTACCTTGATGGTTGCATCCCCATAAGGAGTCCTGATAAGATATGTCTCGTTGGAGGGGTCGTATGGCTGGAGTTCAAGGTCGCGGGGCACAAAAGAGAATGCATATTTATCAAGATATGTCTTTTCTGCCTCAGCATTTAGCCTCTCATATTCGTTCTGGAGTCCACCCTCTGTGACGCGCTTCTGATAGTCTTCGATCTTTTCGAATTCTCCTCGCTTTGCCCATTCGCCAAGCTTTTCTTCGATGAATTTCTTAGCAAATTCTTCATATGAGGGGGCTGCGATTGAAGATGTCGTGGCCTCATTTCCTCCGCTGACAGCGAGAGGACCGTTCATTATCTCCGGCATTTCTCCCATAGCAAGCGGCTTCTCGCCGAGTGCGCCAAGACGCACGTTGATTTCATCAAACTTGTCTTTATTGTCAAGATAGCCGTATGTGATGCCAAGGGCCCTTAGATACTGCTTGTCGTTAGGCTTGGTGGCAAGAATCTGCTCGAGATATTGAGAGGCTGATTCGAAATATGCACGGCTCTGACGGCGGTTTTTCTTTGCAGTCTTCTCATCTTCCTCCATGATTGACTTGTTGTAGAAGTCTGCGCCCAAATTATAGTAGCATGTAGCTATGCGCTGGGTGTTCTCAAGACTGTTTGGATGAAGCTCCGCAATCTGATTGTAGATATCAAGAGCCTTCTTATAGTCATGAGTAGATTCGTACACTTGAGCCTGCACGTTGAGAAGCTGTTCATCACCGGGTTTCATAAGGAGAGCCCGGTCAAGAAGGGGCTGGATACGGTCGGCATATCCTCCGTCGATGCAGCACTGGATGCCCATCGCTACGAGTTGATAGTCGTCAGGATAAAGGATGGCAGCATTGCTCAGCGTATTGAGACCCTTCAGATAGTCTTTGGTGTTGATGCAGGCTTGCCCCATGAAGGTGCTTACCTGATGGCGCATCTTTTCTTCTCCTGTAGCAAGATAGATGTCGAAATAGTCTTTTGCCAAGTCGAAGTTGCCGGAATTGTAAGCATCTGAAGCAGCCACGTAGACAAGGGTAGGATAGAAGCGTGGATCACGTTTGAAGTCATCGTCAGTGAAGATTGGAAGTCTTTGTGAGTCGATGTAAGCTCTTGCAAAGTTGGCAAGCTGACGCTGGTCTCCGCTATTTGAATAGTAGAAAGCGCCTTTGAGCAGCTGGCCGTTGATGTCCATGATCACATTTTTCACTTGCGTTTTCTGGCTTTCATCTTGTGCAAGTTCCAGAGCTTTAGTGGCTGTGAGATACATGTTCATGACCTGAGGATAGAATGCAGATTCTTCTTCTCCTTCATACTGGAGTTCCTTTAGAATCTTGTATTCTTCAGTCATGGCATTCAATGCAATCTCCGATGGAGAAAGAGTCTCCCCCTCTGCTGTAGTCTCAGTCTGAGCAGTAGCAGCAGGTTCTTCCGGTGATTGTGCGGTGGCATAAAAGATTCCTGCAGATATAGCTGCAGCCAATGTCAAAATCGTTTTTAGCCTATGTTGCTTATTCATTTCTTATGAATGTTGGGTTGAATCAATTATTTGTTATTATGGTTCCCGGATCGGGGTTCAAGCCGAGCCGGGATTATAAAGATGTTGGAGGAAGATTTCAGAATGCGTCTACGAAAGTGAATTCTACAGTTATACGTCGGAATTCAGATCCTTTGCCTTCGCTGACTCCAATATTATATGTGTAGCGTGCATCCATGTCTTGGATACCTTTCACATTATTTTCAAGGTATTCCTTCACGCCGTAGGCACGTAGGAAAGCGAGCTGTTCGTTAGATTTGATGCCATCTTTCTGAGTCACTGAGATTGCGCTCATCCTGTTGTCTTGATATATCGGCTCGTTTTCGATGTCGCCATAAGCTCCGTCATATGCAATCGTGCTTCTGATCGGGGTTGCGTCGGCTGTGCCTGATATCTTCACATTCAGTCGTTTGCCGGATTTAACATAGTTGGCAAAGTCGCCTTCGAATGCATTCTTGACGATATTGAGCATTGAAGAAGCTGCTCCTGACTGTTCAGCGCGGTATTTGCCGGGTGCGAAGTCTTCCTGAGTAGAGAATTCCGGATCCACCTGATAGGTGAAGTTGACATTGTAATTGAGAATCTTATTGCCATTGGCATCATATTCCGGGACCACTTCAGAGTTGACGGCAATCTGGGTATGGTCGGAAATGATGTTGTCTTTCTTGGCTTCCTGCATCACTTGATCCTTAAGCTCCTCAAGTCGGATTTCTTCCATCATCTGTTGCTGCACGAGTTCAATCGAAACGACGTTGTCGTTGTTCATGAAGTTCATCGGCTTGCGGTTGACGTTGTCGTAGATATATTCTGCACCTGTCTTGTTGTTGGTAAACTTGGCGTAGATAAGTTCAAAAGAGTCGTCGCCGAGAAGTCCATATTGCTGCTCGCTGATTGTGAGGTCATTGGCAGAGTTGATTCCGCTGAGGTCCTCACGTGGTATTGGGAGGAAGATAGTAGGCATATTGTCGAAATTGACGGCGAGCACCTCATTGTCTGCGTCATATTGGCCGAGACTTACAGTCGACATTGCTGTCAGGTTGCCTGCAAGGCGAGTAGAAATCTCATCTTCGAAGAGTCTGCGCTGCCTTGCCCGGGTCTCGTCGTTGACACGGAGTTGATACTCTTCCATGGTTTCATTTGGCATCTTCTTAAGCCACTCGCTCATCTTCATGTCTACCTCATCGCTGACAAGTTTTGCATAATAGGGTTCCAGCTGAAGGCGACGGGCACGGATGCCGGAGTTAGTGGCAGCTGCAAGCAACGGTTTTTCTGCTGCATCTACTATAAAGAGAACGTCGCTGACAGTAGCTTCCGGCACTTCCATGATGATTCTGTCTTCCGGTTTCAAAAGATTTATCACAGTCACCTTGTCGCCGTCGGCAGCCACAGCGAGATATTTGCCGTCAGAATTGAAGTCGCAGGCATATCCGTTGTCAAGGTCTTCAATCATAAGCTTGACGTTGAAAGTCCTTGTGTCGTAGATTTCTACCATGCCGTCGACTGTGAGCACAGCCATCTCTTCGCTTGATTTGGAGAAGACCACATCGGCTATTTTTTCGCCGGGATTAAGCGTGCGGCGCATGGTTTTTTCTTCGAAGTTCATCACCTCTACTTTCTCATTGCCGGCTGCAGCAAGGAAATAGGCATTGGGGCTGAAGACGAGAAGGTCGGGCTTGCAGGTGAATACCGGGAGTTCTGCGACAGGTTTGAATTTTTTTGTCTCGAAAAGGTAGGTCCCTTTTTCTGTAGCCACTGCGAGTTGACGGGCATCGGGAGTGAATGCTGCTGCATATGGAATCCCATAGTGTTTTGCATCAAAGCTCATAAGCTTGGTTGCTTCTCCGTCGGTGGTGTATGCCTCAAGATAGTACTTCCCTTTCTTGTCTTTTTTTACGAGGGCAACATTGATGCCTGTGGGGTTCAAAGCCATCCTCATGATGCTGTCTTTGCTGCTGATAAGTTCAAGTCCCAATGTGTTTTGGATCCCTTTGGGGGTGGCGCCCATAATCGCAGAATAAAGTGATTCTATCTGGGTCAGCGGTTGGGCGGATCTGAAGCTATAGTCTGTTTTTGCTGCTGGTTCGTCTGTCTCATCTTGCGCCATTGCGCTTATTGGAGTCACAAAAGCACATAAAAGTGCTGGAATTAAGAAAATCTTTTTCATAACATACAATTCGTCAAGTCTTGAATGGATGTTGATCATTTAGCTTTAATAGTTCATTTAGCTTTAATAGTTCATTTAGCTTTAAATGCATTGTGCAAATTTACAAAAAAAATGGAGCATATGCAATTTTTTCTTGACTATTTTGTGATTTTTTTCATGTTTTTGTCATATAAAAGTAAATAGCCAAACTGTTTTTAACAGTTCGGCTATTATTTAGGTTCATAGGAGACTGATTTTCATCGCTTGACAATCAAAGCGCTTCTTGGAGCCACAGTGACACTGCCGCTGAGAGTTCCAAGGCTGGCATTTGGATCGACTTTGCCGTCTTTCACTGCTGCTTCCCAAGTGCCTTCCGGCAATTCTACAGTCCTTGCTTCGCCGCTTCCGTTGAATATCACCTTGATTTCACTCCAAGAGTCGCCGTTGGCACTATCCTTCAGAGTGTAGGAGATTAGATTTGGAGTGTTTTCAGAATCAATCTTGTCAAATACGAGATGCTTTGCTATTTGATCAGCTGTAGTCATTCTGAATGCGGGATGCTCTTTGCGGAGGGCTATAAGTCCTTTGTAATAGTCCATCTGGTCGCGGTTGGCAGATTTCAGATGCCAGTCTATAGCATTGATTGAGTCCGGGCTCTGGTAGGAATTGTGCACTCCTTTCTTGTCGCGGAAGATTTCTTCACCGGCAAATATGAATGGCGTGCCTTGCGATGTTAAGACTATTGTCTGAGCAAGTTTGGCAGCAGCCATTCTCTCTTCGTCAGTCGCATCTGGCATTGATTTGCGGAGTTTGTCGGTAAGTGTCAAGTCATCATGGCAGCTTACGTAGTTTACAATCATTTCAGGAGAAGTAGCGTAAGGGAATTTTGAATTGTTTCCCTTTGAGTAGTCTACTTGTGGATGATCTGTAGCAGCCACGATACCGATTTTCACAGTCTCCTCATTGCCCGGCTTTCCGGTTGCAAATCCACGGTCTTCTGCATTTGAGTAGTGTCCTTTTACGGCATCGCGGAGGTCGTCAGAGAAGACGGCGATATCGGTCATCTTTGCTACATTCTCTTTCAGGGCCCGCTGCTCTACCGGGAGGGGAGAGTCGCCGGCTGTCCATCCTTCGCCATATACGAATATTGAAGGATTGATCTTCTTCAGTTCTGCCGCTACCTGGTTCATTGTCTCTGTGTCGTGGATTGCCATAAGGTCGAATCGGAAACCGTCGATATGGTATTCATCAGCCCAGTATTTCACAGAGTTTATGATATAGTCGCGCATCTGCTGGAGGTCGGATGCCGTCTCGTTGCCACATCCGGATGCATCTGAATATCTTCCGTCGTCCCAGTGGCGATGGTAGTATCCCGGAGCAGTCAGCTCGAAGTTAGAGCCGTCGTTCTCGGCCGTATGGTTGTAGACTACATCCATGATCACACCAATGCCGGCGTCATGGAGAGCCTTGACCATCTCTTTCATTTCCTTCACTCTTGTGGTTGGGTTGGAAGGATTGGTAGAGTAACTTCCTTCGGGAGCATTATAGTTTTGTGGGTCATATCCCCAGTTATAGGTATTGTTCTGAAGGTTGGTTTCGTCTACTGAATTGTAGTCATAGCTTGGAAGGATATGCACGTGTGTCACTCCGAGTTCCTTCAGATGGTCGATGCCGGTCTTTTCTCCGTCGGGTGAAGTGGTGCCTTCTTCTGTAAGGGCAAGGAATTTGCCTTTGTTTGCTATTCCTGATGTCGGCGACATAGAGAAGTCTCTGTGGTGCATCTCATATACGATAACGTCAGTGAAATTCTTAACTTCCGGACCTTTGTCTTGATCCCAACCCTCTGGATTTGTCTGGGCGAAATCAATTATTGCTGCTCTCTTGCCGTTTGCTCCGACAGCCTTCGCCCATACGCCGGGAGTCTCAGCGAGCCATTTGCCGTCGTGCTTCACCTTAAAAGTATAGTATTTTCCGTAAAGCTGCTCAGCTTCGCTTGCTGTCCATGTGCCGTTGTTCGGATCGGCGGTCATAGAGATTGTCTTGTAGGGTTCGCCGTTGAGTTCAGTATCGTAGAGGTTGAGGATGACTTCTTCAGCCTTTGGGCTCCAGAGCCTGAAGTGAGTTCCCTTGTTGTCTACGGTCAGTTCCAGATCATCTCCATTGTAAGTCGGGTAATTTTCAAACTGCTTGTCATAGGCACTTCTCGCAGTAGTAGCCTTTTGGCATGATGTCACGACGCCTGCCATCAGCAGGGCTGTCGAGAGCAATGTCATCGTTTTGTTCATGTTGGTCTTCAGTTTTTTCTTCAGTTATAAATCTTGAGTATTCTGATTGGGAGATGGCTGAAGCCATCTTGTAGTAAAAAAGAGAATTAATGTGCTTTGCGGTATTTGTCGTCGGACCCGGAGAGTACTTCTTCGAGAATGTTGAGGTAAGAATTGTATCTGGATTCCGCTATACGGTGGTCTGCCACCGCTTCTTTGACTGCGCAGCCGGGTTCGTTGGTATGCCGGCAATCTCCATATTTGCAATCGTGTGATGCCTTGAATATTTCCGGGAAGAAATGCCCTGTGTCTTCCATCGTGAAGTCAATTGTTCCGAAACTTCTCACTCCCGGGATATCAATGATCTCTCCGCCATAAGGAAGGTCGAGCATTTCCGAGAAGGTCGTAGTGTGCGTACCTGTATGGTATAGTTCTGATATTTCTCCGGTACGGAGGTTAAGTCCAGGTATCAGAGAGTTGATCAGTGATGATTTGCCTACACCGCTGTTGCCGGCAAGAAGTGAAATATTGTCAGCAGTCTCTTCCCTTAGGGCATCAAGTCCGAATCCGGTGGCTGCTGAAACTATAATCGTAGGATATCCAAGGGAATCATAGAGATATTTCATCGCCTCTCCGAGTTCTTTGTCATCGTCATCCCACATGTCGCATTTATTTAGGATGATTCCTGCCGGAATGCGGTAGGCTTCTGCAGTTGCCAAGAAGCGGTCGATGAATGTCAAAGGTACGGATGGTTCCCTAAGTGTCACCACAAGAAGTGCCCTATCGATGTTTGCAGCGAGAATATGCGACTCTTTGGAAAGATTTGAAGCCCTTCTTATTATATAGTTTTGGCGAGGGAGGATCTCTGTGATATACCATACATCGTCGGTTGCCCGGACAGCCTTTACATGGTCGCCCACAGCTACAGGATTGGTGGTCCGAATCCCTTTGATACGGAAATTCCCCTTGATGCGGCAACTCACGGTCGGTCCGTCGTCAAGTCTGACATCGTAAGCGCTGCCGGTATTCTTCACCACGAGTCCTAAATGTGGCTCTGCCGTCAATGTCACTTTCTGTTTCTTCTCTTTTTTTGCCATACAATCATATAACAATCCAGACAAACTAAACGATTAAACCATTGAATAATTAAACCAAAAAAAATCGGACAGAATGGTCATTCCGTCCGATTTTTATTTTTTGAAGTCCGCTCAAGATTATTTGTCTTTCTTTACGTAGCGTTCTTTGATGCGGGCCTTCTTGCCGGTTAGGTTGCGCAGATAGTAAAGTTTTGCACGGCGCACCTTACCATACTTGTTGACTGTGATTGATTCGATGAAAGGAGATTCCATAGGGAAGATACGCTCAACACCGATACCGTCAGAAATCTTGCGAACGGTGAAACGCTTCTTGTCACCCTGACCGTTGATCTTGATTACAACACCACGATACTGCTGGATACGCTCCTTGTTACCCTCTTTGATGCGATATGCAACGGTGATAGTGTCACCGGGGCCGAATTCATCAAAATTCTTTTTGGGAGTAGCAAATGCTTCTTCCGCGATTTTAATTAAGTCCATTATG
>CAMWLX010000158.1 GCA_947175225.1 uncultured Porphyromonadaceae bacterium | reverse complement strand
ACTCTCCTCTCAAGGCCTTATCAAAGTGAGTTTCAACAGTTTCACCCCAATAACTGATTAAATATCATATGGGACTTTTTTCATTGACGCAGGAAATAGCGATGGATCTCGGCACTGCCAATTCCATCATCATACATAAAGATAAGATAGTAGTCAATCAGCCATCTGTAGTGGCTATCGACAATAAGACCGACAAACTTCTCGCTGTAGGCGAGGATGCCCATCAAATGGAAGGCAAGGAGCCTCCAGGCATCCGCACCATACGCCCTCTGCGCGACGGTGTGATCGCCGACTTCAATGCTGCTGAGCAGATGATACGCGGACTCGTGAAGATGGTCAATAGCAAACGTCGCTGGTTCTCCCCCAGCCTTCGCATGGTGGTCTGCATTCCATCCGGCTCCACTGAGGTTGAAATTCGTGCAGTCCGCGACTCAAGCGAGCATGCAGGAGGTCGCGACGTATTTATGATCTACGAGCCAATGGCGGCAGCCCTTGGTATAGGTCTTGATGTAGAGGCTCCGGAGGGCAACATGATTGTCGATATAGGTGGCGGAAGCACTGAAATCGCTGTTATTTCGCTCGGTGGCATCGTCAGCAACAAGAGCATCCGTGTGGCAGGCAATGATCTTACTGCCGACATTCAGGAGCATATGGGTCGCGTCCACAATCTTAAGATTGGCACTTCTATGGCTGAACGAATCAAGATTCAAGTAGGCAGCGCCCTGACTGAGCTTGAAAATCCTCCTGAACCGTTCATCGTAAGAGGTCCTAACAGGATGACTGCCCTCCCAATGGAAGTGGCTGTGACACATGAGGAAGTAGCACATAGCATCGAGAAGACTATCGCAAAGATGGAGACTGCAATTTTGGCAGCCCTTGACCAGACCCCACCGGAACTTTATGCCGATATCGTCAGAAACGGCATCTACCTTGCAGGTGGAGGAGCCCTTCTCAGAGGCCTTGACAAGAGATTTACAGACAAGTTCCATATCGAATTCAAAGTAGCGGATGATCCGTTGACTGCTGTAGCACGCGGCACTGGCGTTGCACTCAAGAATATCAACAGATTCCGCTTCCTCATACGATGAGGAATCTCCTGAACTTCCTGATAAAATACAGCACATGGTTCGTATTTACGTTCTATGTGCTGATTTCATGCATCTTGCTGGTAAAGACGAGCGACAATCATTATTCACTCTACGTGTCGTCGGCCAATGCCATAGGGGGCGCCATATATCGTACATCTTCCGAAGTGACTGATTATTTCGGACTTCTTGCTGTCAACCAACGTCTTCAGGAAAGCAATGCCAAGCTTGAAAGCGAAGTGCTAAATCTTCGCCAGCAGCTTGCCCAATATAAAGTGCTCGCCCAAGACTCTACAGAGACTGCAGAAAGCCATCGCTTTGGATTTATTGGCGCGTCTGTCATCAACAACTCAATACGCCATCCGCGCAATCATTTCACTATCGACCGTGGCAGCATTGATGGCGTCAAGCCGGGCATGGGAGTTGTAGACCAAAGTGGCATAGTGGGCATAGTTGATGCGACAGGAAAGAACACTTCAAGAGTGATATCCGTCTTGAATCAAAACCAGCATTTCAGTGCTAAAATAAAGAATACCCCTTATGTCGGAAGCCTTACTTGGAGAGGGGATGACCCGTCGATTGCATTCCTTGAAGAAGTGCCGAGACATGCAAAATTTCATGTCGGCGACACTATAGTGACAAGTGGATTTTCCACCACTTTCCCCGAAGGCATCGATATTGGAACTGTAATGGGCAAAGTAAAGACAAGCGATGACACTTTCTTGATTCTCAAAATAAGACTCGCTTCCAATTTCAAGACCCTCGGAACGGTAAGAGTGATAAAAGACTCCTTGAAGCAGGAGCTTGATTCTCTCAATAATATAGGGACTTATGAATAATTAAAGGATGAAATGGATAAAAGCGTTATCTCATACATACTGCTGTTTGTGATACTGGTGCTCGTTCAAGCCCTCCTGCTCAATCATATCGTGCTTTTCAACAGTGCGGTATGCTTGGCATTCATCTACTTTTTGATTAAGCTGCCCTTGGGCATGTCGCCTAACCTCCTGCTTACGCTTGGGTTCATCTTGGGTCTCTCTGTCGATATATTGTCTGACACTCCAGGCCTAAATGCTCTTTGCTGCACAATTCTTGCTTCCCTCAAAAAGCCGGTCTTCTATGCCTATGAGCAGCACGACGACCAAAAGCGCAATATATCCCCTTCAATAGGGACAATGGGATTCTTGAACTTTAGTAAATATATCTTTAGCCTTTCGGCTATCTACTGCTTGCTCTCATTCTTTGTGGAATTTGTCAACTATTCAGATGCTGTGCAAATTCTTATCAAGGCCGGAGCAAGCACAGCCTTCACTTTTTTGGTGATTTTGGGTATCGACTCTCTGATATATAAAAATTAATCCAAATCCCCGTGGCAAAGGATTATACGTTAGAAAAAAGAAAATATGTGATCGGCGGCTTCATTACCGCCATCGTGATAATATTCCTGATAAGGCTATTCAATCTGCAAGTAAGCGACGGCACCTACAAGGAAAATGCCGAGTCTAATGCTTTCTTTAGGAAAATTTTGTATCCATCACGCGGCTTGATCTACGACCGCAATGGCAAGCTCGTAGTGCTCAATCAGCCTGAATATGATGTCATGCTCATTCCCAAAGACCTTGGAAATAAGTTCGACACCATTGGACTATGCTCTGTGCTCAATATCACAAAAGATGAACTGATGAGCAAATGGGCTGATATGAAAAATCCACGAAAAAACCCCGGATATTCTGCCTACACTCCCCAAAAACTTATGTCTCACCTTTCTCAAGAAGACTACGGACGCCTTCAGGAAAAGCTTTATCTTTTCCCGGGCTTCTACGTGCAGAAGAGAAATGTGCGCGAGTATGCCAGCCATGCGGCAGCAAATGTACTCGGCAATATTAGGGAAGTAAATGCAAAGGATATGGAAAACGACCGCTACTACCGACGCGGCGACTACACCGGCGACCTCGGAGTTGAGAAAAGCTATGAGCCATTCCTGCGCGGAGTAAAAGGGGAGGAAATCCTTATGAAGGATGCTCTCGGGCGTATCAAAGGGAAATATGAGGATGGCATCCACGATGTGATTCCAATTGCAGGACGCGACCTTACCCTCAGCATCGACATGGACCTCCAGGAATATGGAGAGCAACTTATGCAAGGGAAAATTGGAGCAATCGTGGCAATCGAGCCTCAGACAGGTGAAATACTTTGTATGGTCTCCTCTCCTACATATGATCCTTCCATGCTTGTTGGCTCCAACCGAGGCAAAAACTACGCTGCACTTGTCTCCAACAAATTAAAACCTCTCTACGACCGTGCTTTGCAAGGAATGTATCCACCCGGATCTACCTTCAAGCCTACCCAAGGACTGATTTTCCTTCAAGAAGGGACCATCACGCCATCCACTGCATATCCATGCTATCATGGCTATATCAATGGCATTCGTGTCGGTTGCCACAGCCATGGGTCGCCGCTTCCACTCAAGCCGGCACTTGCCACTTCCTGCAATGCATATTTCTGTTGGGGTCTTAAAAATTTCATCGACAAAAAAGGTAGCACTCCATCAATTCAGTTGGAAAAATGGAAAAATTATATGGTAGAGATGGGATATGGATACCGACTTGGAGTAGATCTCCCATCCGAAAACCGAGGATTCATACCTAACCCTGACTACTACAGCAATTCTTTCAGAGGAAGCAACTGGAGAGCAAATTCAATTATATCCATTTCAATTGGGCAAGGAGAGGTGCTTGCAACTCCCCTCCAGATTGCGAATCTTGCCTCTACAATTGCCAATCGTGGCTGGTTCTACACTCCTCATGTGGTCAAGGCTATCAGTGATACAGTCATAGATCCTAAATATCATGAGAAAAGGAAACCTTCCATTAAGAAAGAATACTATGAGGAGATAGCCGAAGGGATGAGAATGGCAGTTCTCGGTGGCACTTGTAGGCTGGCCAACCTTCCGGGATTGGATGTTTGCGGCAAGACAGGAACTGCACAGAATCCAAAGGGAAAAGACCACTCGGTCTTCATGGGGTTTGCCCCTCTCAACGATCCAAAGATTGCAGTAGCGGTCTATGTGGAAAACGCAGGATTCGGAGCCACATACGGCGTCCCCATTGGAAGCCTGATCATAGAGAAATATCTCAATGGAGCGATTTCTCCCGGAAGGAAATATCTTGAAGAAAGAATGTTGAATGCTAATACTATAATATCAAGTGGAGTCAAAGAACATTGATGCCAACACCTCGGTATTCCGCTGGCTTGATTGGCCTACTATCCTACTATATCTTATCCTTGTCGTAGCGGGAGCTATCAGTATCTATGCCGCCAGCTACGACTTCGACCGGGCAAGCATGTTTGATTTTAATGAGTTTTCCGGCAAGCAGTTTCTCTGGATCGGACTCTCAATAATCATCGGCTGCGCAATACTCCTCTTTGACTACAGAATATATGAGACATATGCCTACCCGGTCTATATCTGTGTGCTTCTGCTGATGGTGGTGACCATCTTCGTCGCTCCTGATATCAAGGGTTCCCGCTCATGGCTTGTGCTCGGCCCCGTCAGTCTCCAGCCTGCAGAATTCGGAAAGTTTGCCACGGCTCTTGCCCTTGCAAAACTATTCAATTCCTACAACTTCAACCTGAACCAAAAGATAAGCAACTACTTCCGGGCATTCATCATCATTTTCATACCTGTAGCCTTGATTCTTCTTCAGCACGAGACAGGCTCGGCATTGGTCTACATTTCTCTCTTCTTCGTGCTTTATCGAGAAGGCATGAGCGGCATGGTTCTTTTCTCTGCCGTCTGCGCCATCACCTATTTCGTAGTAGCAGTAAAATATGCAGAGCCTCTGCTGCTTGGCATCCCCGTAGGAGAGTTCACAGTATTTTGCATTATCATCGCGGTCTTCTGCTGCATGCTTCTCTTCTACTGCAAAGATGCTATTGTCTCAAGAAATGTCCTGATCGGTTTTCTTGCAAGCGGACTTATCGTCACAGCGTTGACTCTATCGGGCATTCAGGTGCCCGGCACATGGTATTTCATTGGAATTATTGTCGCAGCGTTGATATATGTCACTATTGCAATGTATCGCCATCAGATAGAGCGTTACGTTGTGACTATTATTTTCGCTGCCGCTTCAGTGATGTTCCTTTTCTCAGTAAATTACGTATTCGGACACGTTCTTGAGCCACATCAGCAAATGCGTATCAAAGTAGCTCTTGGCATAGTAGATGATCCTCGCGGAGTAGGCTACAATGTCAATCAATCGAAGATAGCAATAGGATCAGGAGGCATGACGGGCAAAGGATTCCTTAATGGAACCCAGACCAAGCTTAAATATGTGCCGGAACAGCATACAGACTTCATCTTCTGCACAATTGGCGAAGAGGAAGGCTTTGTAGGAAGCAGTGCAGTATTATTGGCATTCCTTGCGCTAATCTTGCGTGTCATCCACATTGCGGAAAGACAGCGTACGGCTTTTGGAAGGGTCTATGCTTATTGCGTAGTGTCGTACATGATATTCCACATATGCATCAACATCGGAATGGTGATAGGGCTATGTCCGGTCATAGGCATCCCGCTCCCCTTCTTCAGTTACGGAGGATCTGCACTATGGAGCTTTACTATCCTCCTCTTCATTCTTCTTCGCATTGACGCGTCGCGAAAAGAACGGAGAGACTGAGCCTTTGTAGCGAAGTCTCAAAGTAGACATCAGGCACAAAAATGCCAATACAGACACCAACATAAGACAGAGATCTAACATCGCTTCTCTTCCACTCATTGTGAGGCCTATAGGATAAGTCGCCATCTCTGCTGAATCATCATTATCGTCATTTAGCCTTAAAGCGCTAAGTGACGATTTCCATTTTATCACTCCATCCTCAAGACTTACAAGAGCCGGATTTCCCCTTGCAAGTTCCTTTATAGATGTGTCTTCAGCTGAATATATCTGATATTGACCTGAAGAGAGATCGCGCCACTCTTCAATTGCATCCGGACTTCCGGCTGCCACAGCGAAGAATTCTGTATCATGCGCCTTCGCCATATCATACAGACGATTGATTTTCCAACTGGTAGCCATAGAAAGACTATTGATATCCGGCACAAGAAGCATCAGCTGCCGATCGTAGCCAGTCAGCATATCAGTCACGTCTTCTTCTCCATCTTCACTCCATATTCTGAAATCAGAAACTTCTTCATTTGCTGAAGATAAAGAATGACCATTTTTTACAAATTCTTTTTCTTCGCGTCTGACAAATTTCCACCCATCTGATTCATCAGGCAATTCATCATCTTCTCCAAACTTTCTGATTTCCCCGTCTTTCTCATAGACGAATTCATAACGAGGGATATACTCCGCTTCCGTGTCTTGCGCAAGCAGCTGAGTCCCGACTTTATACTGTCGGAAGTCGATCATTGGCTGCTGCCAATAACCTATGTAGCCAACAATCACTATATAGGCAGCCCCCGCTACAGTAGCTATCCACTGAAAATAGGGGGAAATAAGACATTTAATCTTTGAATTGAATTTCAGTAGCCACACTATAGCGAGCGAAATGATGCAGTTTTTTATGAATGTCGCCCAATTTGAGATCACAAGGAAATCTCCGAAACATCCACAGTCGGCCACAGGATCAGTCATTGCTATCCAAAGAGTCAACGGAAGCATGACGAGCATAAACAATGCTGCCATAATCGGAGCTGCCTTGCGATAGCAGCCACACACAAGTGAGACTCCTATGATGAACTCTATCGAAAAGAGCATAAAAGCCAATGCAAGGACGGTGTTGCCCCATTCTACAATAGGAATGTGCATCGCTACCAAATACTCCATTGTCTTGTAGTAGGTGCCCCATGGATCAATACCCTTAGAAAGTCCTGAAACAATGAATACACTTCCTACAGCCAACCTCATGAGCCAAGTAATGGCCGTAAGTGCCCTTGGATAACGATTCATTATTGGGGCAGCCTTACGCCAAGCCCATGACTCATCAAGCCAATCGCTGAAACGATCAAACTTCTTCTCTATGCCAAGAGGGGTCTTCCTCTCTTTTGATGAAGTATGGCTTATCATGCTTTATGCATTGATTGAACTTGTCTTGATAAGAGCGAAAAGGGCATAGTTGATCATATCCATATAGTTGGCATCTATTCCCTCACTTACTATTGTCTTTCCATCATGCCCTTCGATCTCCTTTGTGCGCATCAGTTTCTGGAGAATTATGTCAGTGAAGCTACTTACCCGCATATGGCGCCAGGCTTCATCATAGTCATGATTTTTATTTTCCATCAGCCGGGTAGCGCTGTTTAGCTTCTCATCATAAAGACGCATACATTCAGCCGGCTCTAAATTTTCCCCGGGTCCAAGGTCAAGCTGTATCAATGCCATTACAGAATAGTTGACAATCCCGATGAATTCCGGGCGTATTCCTTCGTTGACAAAAGCCACTCCTTTCTCTTCAATGCTGCGTATTCGCATTGCCTTGATCATAATTTGATCGGTAAGGCTCATTGGGCGCATAATACGCCATGATGTGCCGTAGTCCATGAGTTTTTTCTCAAACAAATCGCGGCATTCTTGCTTCGCAACCGCAAATTCTTCTGCTGTATTATGCTTTTTCATATGTGTTCCTATGGTTTATTTTACAAATTTAGCAAAAAAAGCTCAATATAAGAGTATATACTC
>CAMWLX010000157.1 GCA_947175225.1 uncultured Porphyromonadaceae bacterium | reverse complement strand
TCATTAAGCGTCTTAAACTATCTTAATTTAGTGACATTATGCATAATGCATAATGCATAATTTACTTCGTTCAAACTAATAAAAGTCTTTATTTTTGACTTACGATTTGAAATTAAAGAGCCGGAGGATTTTCCTTCGGCTCTTCGCTTATAATTGTTCGATGGCATAAAGGGGTATGTTGGTTATCCATTCTTCCTTACGGTAATTCGACATTGATAGACGATAAGCATCTTTGGGAGAGTAATCCATTGCAAATTGGCGCAGACTCCTTGCCCGGAGGTTTTCCTCAGCCTTCACCTCTATTGGGATAACGTTTCCTTTTTCTTGAATCAAGAAGTCGATCTCCATTTGAGAATTGGATTTGGCAAAATATCTTATACAATAGACAAATCACATTTTATGGACATACTTTGTGATAAGCTACACATTTTATGGACATATCTATTGATTGGTATGTGATGCCAGATGAGGCTTATATTAAAATTAGGCGAAATTTGATGAAAAAGTATTAAAAAATTTTTGGAATATAAGAAATAAATCGTAATTTTGCGGATGCAGACCGTAATTCGGAAGCCCCGGTCTGGGGTTAAGAGGGACGGGAAATGCATAGACATGCTAAGAGCGCGTCTATAAGTATTTAATATAAAAGCGTTTATCTACGCTGATTCTTGACATCCTGAGATTCTCGCAAAATTTCATATCAAAGTCAGGGATTGAGCAACGGTAGACGCCCATATGGATATGCTACATCCGTCATCGGCGTTGTGCTCTGCGAAGAGCGCATGCCTGATGCTACCGTTGCATATACAAGCGTGGGCTTCTGCGTTGCCGTCCGACTTTGATAGGGCAATGCGAGAAGCCTCAGGATGTAGGACGGCAACAGATACAGACTCCTACGCTTTTTCCATAATTGACCACTAACCGCTGACGAGAGGGGGACCGAGGCGACCCAAATATCACTAACGAAAAATGAAACAGAAAAGACTACTTTTCACAGCCATCGGCCTCATAGCCGTAGTGCTCGCCAACGCCACATCGTGGCGTATCAACCCTGATCCTAAAGCCAAGGCTCAGTTCAAAACCGTAGCGGAAGCTATGGAGGACAGTAAAGTCGTAGAAGGTGATACACTGCTCCTTGATCCGGGGTCACACGGAGATTTTAACCTCACGAAAGATAACATCACATTAATCGGTCCCGGATATTTTCTTGACCAGAAAGAGGGATGGAGTGAAACAGACCAGGCGTTTGTAGGCACTGTAAGAATCAGTACTCATAGTACCATCGAAGGCTGCACCGCGTCTTTGATAAATCTCTCAAATTATGCCACAGCCAGACGCTGTAATGTGAAAAATATTGGCTGTCGTGAACAATGGACAGGAAGTCGGTACCACAGTTGTGTTGTGGAACAATGCTTTGTCACGGGGAACATTTGGATTTTTAGCTACTCTAAAATTAAAAATAATATAGTTTTAGGTACAGTTGGAGTAATTAGTGTGGCAGATGGCAACCCACAGGCAGATGGTATAATTATTGAGAATAATACAATAATAAATCAAGAAGATAATGATTCTTACTGCGTATCCTTCCAAGAACATCCATCCAATAGCATTGTTCGTAACAATATCATATTAAATTTAGGTACAAATAAAGATAATAGTGTTTATGATTATACAGGTCCAAAATTATCTATTTATAATAATGTAACCAATAGTAAAACTACACAGGAGTATGTCAATGACAAGGTGATTGATGCAACCATTGAAAGTTTGTTCATAAATGAAGGCTCTATGGACGGTCGTTGGCAGTTACGTGCTAATTCCCCCGCGAAAGGTGCGAGTGCCAATGGCGAAGATTGCGGAGCTTTCGGTGGGAGCAATCACTATGTTCTTGCCGGACTGCCACGACTCATTCCCCACATCACAAAAGTAGAAGTTCCGGCTCGTCCGACAAACGGTAAGCTTAATATAAAAATAAAAATAGAGAATCAGGATGAATAACGCGAAGCATCATAGAAGTATGCTTTCCCGTTGGTTTCTGTCCGCTGTCATTGTTACCATCTTCAGTCCTGCTGTCTATGCCCAGTCTGTCATAGAGTATTTCTGGAATGAGGATCCGGGAATAGGGCACGGTACAATTGTCAAGCAGACAGGTAATGACAGTTCCGGCAGTGATTTCACTATCGATGCTTCAAATCTGAGATCAGGGATCAACCTTCTTGGTATGCGCGCCAATCAGCACGGCAAATGGTCACACACCATCTATCGGCTAATATCAGGAGGCGACACCTCTTCAGATGACTGGGACGTGGAATATTTCTGGAACAATGATCCGGGCATAGGGAAAGCAACACCTGTATCGCTGTCGGCACCCGACGGAGACAACCTCATGTCGATGACGCTTGACACATCACATCTCAAACCGGGACTTAACATCTTAGGCATCCGCGCCAATTCAGGTTCAGTATTATCCTCCACACGCACCTACATCATCAATATATCTCCTGCAGGAGACGATAAATGCGTAGTGGAATACTTCTGGGACAATGATCCGGGCTGCGGAAAAGCCACTCCAATACCTGAGGGTGCCATAGATGCAGGAACGCTCGTAGAGATGGAAATACCTTACAACGGGCTTACCCCGGGAGCGCACACGCTTGGTATCAGGTCTCTCTCAAGCTATGGATGGTCTGCTACCTACACGAACACAGTATATGTGGCTGGTGAGAAAGGTCCGGGATGCACGTATGCAGAATATTTTTGGGGTGAGGACCCCGGTTATGGCAAGGGGACTCCTATAGATATCAAGCCCGGAGATGAAGTGTCGGTAGATGAGCTGACAATTGATTTCCCGACAGAAGTAGCAGATGAATATGTGCTGTCGTTCCGGTCAAGGTCGGACAACGGATGGAGCACTACCGTCACCAAGATATTGCCGCACCTCTACATTGAGGAAATTGCCATTGAAGCCGACACCACGATAATGACACGTGGCACATCAATGCAACTCAGAGGCATCGTGACACCGACAGACGCATTCGACGACCGCATCACATGGAGCAGTTCTGACGACAACGTGCTGACAGTAGACAATTCAGGTCTTGTAAAGGCTGTTGGAGCAGGAAAGGCAACAGTGACGGCGAAGGCTGAAGACGCCCACGGCGTGACAGGATCTATCGACATTGAGGTTATCGTGCCGGTAGAAGGAATCAGTATTGAGCCTGCGGAACTGAAGCTGAGCGTAACGAACACTCATAAGCTCACAGCCAAAGTGACACCTGAAGATGCAACCTATACCGAAGTCACATGGAGTTGCGAGGGTGACGCCGTGACAGTAGACGAAGAGGGTAACATCACAGCCATCGCACGAGGCGAGGCAATCGTGACCGCAACAGCCACCGACGGTACAGGAATATCGGGAAGTTGCAAGGTTACGGTGGGTTATCTGATGGGTGACGCCGACGATGACGGCACACTCGCGGTCAATGATGTAGTGCTCACGGCTCGCGGAGTAGTGGACGACATCGACCAGAAACTCGTAATGGAAGCCGTAGACATGAACTCTGACGGTATGCTGACAGTAGGAGACCTTGCACTTGTAGCCAAGAGTGTGATAGAATGGAATCCTCTACCTGCCTCAATTCCTGCACAAAAGAGAGTGGCTCCCGAATATGGAAACATCCTGCTTGTGCCGGAACCGGACGGAGAGACAGTAGCTGTCTATGTAGAAAGCGGGATCAGCGTTACGGGTCTGCAGTTTGACGTGGAAGCATCAGAAGGCGTGAATGTCAACGGCATCACATCCGCATCGGAAACAGGATTCTCGACAGAAAACCATGCTTTCACAGATGGAAGAACGAGACATCTCTCCTACTCCGTCTCTACCAATGCCCTACCTGGCAATGTTCCGGCCGCATACATCCATCTTACAAGGACCGACGACAATGCATCAGAGGACGCTATGCTTGAAGTGTCAAACGCTATGGCGAGCGACTTCTTCGGCTACCTCTACTCATTAGGATCGGCATGGACAAAGCTGGAAACATCATCTTCACCGGAGATTTCCGCAGAAGGAATCAGTGTAACGACGGAAGGACGGACGGTAATCGTAACAGTACCTGACGACCGCTACATAACCTTCTCAGACATGAAGGGCGTAAGCCGAAGAATGTCAATGACCAAAGGTATCAACAGATTTGAGGTGCCTGCAGGCGGTGTATATGCCGTAGACGGCATCAAGATCATAATCAAGTGACCATGAACAGCGCAAGAAAACTAAAACATATGCTTTGCGCGGCGGCGTTTCTCCTGACAGGAGGCGCCGCCCACGCGGAGCTGTCGGCAGAAATCCCGACAATGCTACCGGGAGAAACGACGGAGGCGAGCGTAAATGTGAGCAATCCTGCGGAGACTACCGCAATGCAGTTTACCATAACGCTTCCTGAAGGGTTCACGATACCTGATGGAAAACTTACACTCACCGAGCGCGCCTCAGGACACAGCACCGAGGTCAACGCAAAGGGAGACAGCCAATATAAATGCGTGATCTACTCTGCATCGAACACTCCAATAGATGGAACTTCCGGCGCTCTCTTCTCATTCAGATTGCAGGCACCTGCTTCAGCAAAGAGCGGAGACTATACTGTGCTTTTTTCCGGGATAAGGTTTTCAGGTCCGGACGGGAAAGAAACATCGGAACCGGATGTCAAGGCAAGCGTAAGGATATTCATTCCTGTGGAATCGATCAGCCTCAGTTCAACAGAGGTTGAGATCACAAAAGGATCATCCGCAACGCTGACAGCTACAGTCTTGCCTGAGAATGCCACTGACAGAAGCCTCAACTGGACTTCAGACAACACCGGAGTAGCCACAGTAGATGCATCGGGCAATATCACTGCCAACGGCATTGGAATTGCGACCATCACCGCCACTGCGGCAGATGGCTCGGGAGTGTCGGCTTCATGCATCATCAACGTCGGTCTTCCGAGCGCTGAGTCGGTAAGTGTAGAACCTGCAGAACTCACGCTCTATACAGGTGAGACCACCACACTCAAAGCAACCGTAGCACCGGAAGAGGCATCGCAGGAAGTGGAATGGATAAGTGATGATCCTGAGACAGCGAGAGTGACCCAAGATGGGTTGGTGACAGCCTTGAGGGAAGGAATGACTCCGATATGGGCCCGCTGCAAGGATAATCCGGAGATAAGCGCCTGCTGTATGGTAACTGTAACTGAGGATAACGCCGTTGAGATCAACACGGCTGACAATCTGAATATAAAAATTGAACGAAACGAGATTACGATTTCGGGCAAGGATGCAGAGTCTGTTGTACAAATTACTGATATGGAAGGACGGATAATATGCCGGACAAAGGAATCTGTAGTCAGAGGTATTGACCATGGTGTCTACATCATAACTATCGATAATCACCAAATCAAGATACGCATATAAGGCTACAAGATTAAAAAAGTTTCTAAAGGGTAAAAGGTGTAAAATTACACCTTTTACCCTTTAGAATTTGCAAACGCCAGCTTTTTTGGTTACATTTGCAAGAAAAAACTTTTCCCTATGATTAAATCTAATATCATCATGAAATCAAAAAAGTCAATAATTCTATTATCGGCATTGTTGCTTAATTCTTTTGCCGCACTTGCCATTCCACCATCGGCTGATCTTGAGACAGACTTGCATAAGCTGTCGGGTAACCTACGGGCTTATCCTTATGCCGAGAGCGACCCTCCGGCTCAGACTCCTCCACCGGCAGGGTATGAACCTTTTCATCTTGAGCATTACGGACGACACGGCTCCCGCTGGCTGATAGGGGAAAACGACTATAAAACGCCTGTCAGAAACCTCGAAAAAGCGGAGGGTGCCGGAAAACTTACACCCCTTGGAAAAGAGACACTCGAAGAATTACGGAAAATCGAACTCGCATCGCGTGGTCGTCTGGGAGAGCTCTCAGACAAGGGAGCTTTGCAGCATCAGGCAATAGGCCGACGCATGGCACGCAATTATCCGGAACTTTTCTCCGACTCATCGCAGGTCGATGCAAAGGCAACCGTAGTGATCCGCTGCATTCTTTCGATGCTTAATGGTCTGCAGGGGATACGCGAGGTCGCTCCTGATGTAAGCGTGAAGAGCGATGCTTCGTATGCCGACATGTATTTCATGAACTATGATGACAAACCGGCGTGGGAGATAAAGGACAAGGCAAATCCGGTGCTCTGGGAGTATTGGAAGAATCATTCAGTTCCTGACGGATATCTTTCCCGTCTCGTCACCGACAAGCAATTTGCCCTCGACAGTGTGGCTCCCGGACTTATGCCGCAGCTATACTGGATTCTTGCCAACACCCAAGGGCATACAGGTCAAAAATGGATGCTCGACCGGGTTTTCACTACAGACGAAGTGCGTGAGGCATGGCGAGGCGACAATGCAGGATGGATTCTCCATAGCATTGACACTCCATTGACTGAGCGCAGGATGCCTTACACCCAACGCAAACTGCTGAAAAATATCATTGAGAGCACCGACACTGCAATCATGTCGACGCGCCCAAGCGTAAACCTCCGATATGGTCATGACGGCATCCTGATCAACTTCATAACTCTGATGGGAATCAACGACTTTGGCAAGGAATTCCCCACTATTGAAGAGGCCGAGGCTGCCGGAGTGCGCAGTTATGATCTCATACCTATGGCTGGCAATATCCAATTGATCTTCTATCGCAACAAAGAAAATGATGTTCTTGTAAAGGCATTGCTTAACGAGGAGGAAGTCCAACTGCCGGCTACCCCTGTCTCCGGACCATATTACCGCTGGAGCGACCTGCGCGACTACTATCTTCAGAAAGCAGATCGTTATTAAACCTCTATAAAACATCAGGCATATGAAAAAGATAAATTTCCTTCTTTCCATATTGATTCTTCCGATAGCGTGTGCAGCCTCTAACTATAGGGGTATGTTTGAGGTCGGAGGAGGTCCGATCTTTGCGAAAGAAAAAATCCACACCAGCACTGGAAACTTCAGAAATAAACAGACTTCGATCGGAGCTATGTTCAGCACATCGCATGGTTGCCAGTTCACCCCATGGCTTTTTGCAGGTGCGGGGGTTGGATTTAATCTCGAATGTATGAAATCTCCTAAAAGTGCTTCTGAAAACTCCACCGGATTCTACACTTCAAAGAAGACATTGATCTCCATTCCACTTTTTGTCGATGTCAGATGGGATCTGGACATGAATAGGGAATTTACACCTTATGCCGACCTCAGACTGGGCTATCAGCTTGGCATGGATGGATATGTAAGGTACAGGGCACAATCAATCTCGAATCCTTCATATATCGCTGTCGGATCAATAAAATCAGCCGATGGGATGTATGTTCAAGCGTCTGCAGGAGTCAGATGGAAAATGGGCAATAATGCAGGTGTCAATTTGGGTGTTTCCTTCATCCCTACGCTAAGAAGAGAAATACTTATAGGAGTGCCACTCTATTGCAACCGGAATTATCTGCTCCTAAATGTAGGTTTTGACATTCAAGGAAAAGGGAAAAGCTCTCTTAAAGAAGACCGAAAAGCAAAACTCTACCGTCTGCAACAACAGAGGCTGAAGAAACAAGCAAAAAAAATCGACTTTCAATGAGCTGAAAACCAAAGCTTATAGCCTACCACCTACATCTTATAACCGACATTGCGATTAAACCTTTCGCGGTGTCGGTTGTTTAATAGATATAAGAAAGAAATTAGTTTCATGATGTTAGGTTAGTAAAATGTATTATGGAAAGCACT
>CAMWLX010000156.1 GCA_947175225.1 uncultured Porphyromonadaceae bacterium | reverse complement strand
AGCCTCGGAGAGGCGCTTTATGATATAGTTATGATTTTGGTACATAGAACTGAACGCCCTAATTCATAATTATCAAAAATTTAACATACATCATGGGTGATACAATTTATCAAAAAGGAAAATTCTACAATCTGCCAATAATAGATATTGTAGATAATGACGGAAATGCATACTTCCACGTTAAAGCTAACGACAAGGAATATCTTATCAGGATGTTTGAATTCCAGAGAAAGAATCCGGAAGTGAGAAAATTAAAGGAGCTGCCGTCGATGGTGAAGGATATTCATGGCGATAATATAGTTTTCGTCCAAAACTTTGCCCGAATGTTTGGCGACGTTTACAAAGAAAATGAGCCATATCCATTCATTGTTCAGAATCAAGACAAGACTCAAGTAGATGGACAATTCTTTTATAATGTCAGGGATGCCAGAGGTGTCGTCTTCAAACTTACTACTACATCTGAAGTGTTGCTGCATCCGCAGCAGAAGATATATTGCAAAGTAAAGAAAATATCTCCCGACAGACTTACTCTTGAATATTGCTTTGAATCGAAGACCCCTCCAAGCGCAGTCATAACTCCCACTGAATTCCTTGTCATGAGCGGGACAGACGCAGCCAAGGCCAAAGAGATAGAAAACATATTTAACAAGGTCGCTATCTTCTCAGAGGCTCGGGATATGCTGAGCAAGAATAATAATCAATGGATCATCAAGGCTATGTTAGGGGTTCCCGATTATTGGACAAGCAAGTCGATGACTACTTCCGGTATCCGAGATCTTGTCAGAGAATATATCCGACTTTGTCTCTTCCTTCTTGAGGAGTCGAAGCTTCTGCTTTCTTTTCCGGAATCTGAAAGAGAAAACTATCAAGAATGGATAGCTAAAAAGATAGAGAATGCCGAGATATATTCTGAAGTGCTTGATATGGTGGAGTCTGACCAACTTCAGCAAGAAATTGACGCTATCCTTCACAAAATAAGGAATGCCGGGTTCATCTATCGTCCTGAGCATAAGATTGCGATCCTTATCGCTATTTTCTCCATTAGCCCTAACTTGCTTGAAGAGAGGATAGATGCCATTCTGGATATAATTCAAGACACCAATTGGAGCCGACGCAATGCCGAATTCAGGAAGGCCTTTTGCCTTTTCATGACTTATTATATCGACACTAACCGTGATAAGGTCAACCGTACGGCATTGGTCAATGACGAGCAATCAAACCGCTTGCTGGGCAGAATTATCCGTGCTCTTTCTTATCTTCTTGTCATGACTGATGATGATTCCATCGATCTTCAGCTCTATCAATCTCTTCTCTATCATTATCTTTCGTATGTCAGATACAACAATACTGTAGGGGTGCATAAGCGTGGCATCGTGCCTTCTGAAAATCTGATTGAGCGTGCATTCCAAGCTCTCATGGCTGCCGATTCAAGTTTCGTCAACATCAACTTGATATCAGATGTCAAGCAGACTGAAATATTCGCCTATAAGATGGCTGCGCATCCTTTGGCCAACAATATGTTGGCAACTAAGTCGTTGGAGTCTGATACCGTAAGGTTTACAGTCAACAATGATAAAATCACAATAGCTCCTACTTTCTCTAAAGACGTAGAACATAATGTGGTGCCATCCGGAATGCTCGACTGGCATAATATTCAGATTTATCTTCCTAATGCTAATAAATTCGGGATTGCCAAAAATGCCAATATAAAAAAGTGGAAAGAATGGTGGCGAAAAGTCGAACTCGCACTTTTCACCAAGGAGACGATGCCGGTTGTCATCAGGCCACGTAAGTTTGTGCCGGAAGTGAATCAGGTGGTCAATATAAGGGTTATAAGCAAGGATGAGCGTAATCCGCTAAGACAATTCCGATATTATTGCAGGATTGAAGATGATGGCTACTACGGAGAGGGTTGGCTGGATATTTATGGGGTGAAGGCTACCAACGGGCTTTTCCGATATAATCCGGGATTTGACATCGAAAGTTTCTATTATAAAGGGGAGCCTCTCCTTATCAGAGCAAGAATCAATGCAATAGTGAATGATGATCCGGATTGCCCTACATTCATGTTTGATGTGATGGGGATGCTCGACGAATTTATTAAGGTAAATTGCGACCACAACGATGAGACAGATTGCCGCATCATCTATCACGACGAAGACAAGCGCGCAATGCTTGCTATCTCGGAGTTTGGGTATGGAGTATTCATTCCCGACGAAACCACGGATATTCCTTATGCAGAGGGGGATACGGTCAAAGTGCGCCTGACGGATATCAGTCAGCCTCGCAGGATTCAAGCAGAAGTGATCGGTCCGGCTGACAATCACGTCGATATAAAGAAAGCAGCTGAAGAGCTTCTTGCATTTTATTGCGACGAAAAGACTTTTCAGGAAAGCGACGACCAACTCGCAAAAGATGCGCTGAGCCTTTCCGACGATCAATTCGAACCTGCCCATATCCAGCAGATGATTGCTATTCTCGATCATAAGGCTCTCATGGAGACCGACCGCATCAGTGCCTACGGCTATATCTCGATAGCGCGAATACTTGCAAAGATGACTTCCGATGATGATGCGTTGCGATATCTTGATCAAAGATTGCGTATGCTTGTAATTCTGGAGGATTTCGGCAACAACGGTCGCGTGGATAATGAAGAATTTGAATTATTAAGTGAAGGAAATGAAGATTTTATTGAACATTATCCCTTGCTTAAGGAAAAACTTTGCCAGATTAAAATTGTTGACAGTCTCGGACTTCAGGAACGCAACCAATATCTTTGGGATCTTACCGGGGCATATTCTTCAGCGCATCTTATTGGCAAGCTTGCGCGGCTCATGCTTGCCTACAACGTATCTGACGGTATGGAGTTGGCTGAATACAGAGCGAAGATTCTTGAACAGATAAAAAGCCTTCTCAACATCCGTATCGCAGTTCCTAAAGTATATTCATTCGGCGAGGAAGGGCAGCTTAAGGAGTTCAAGACCTCCATTATATTCCCTCCTGAGCAGAAAATGAAACCAAATTTTGAACTTCAGACATTCAACATATTGAAAGTTATCTCAGGCATGGCAAACGCATATGGCGGGACGCTTTATTTAGGTGTCTACGATACAGGATCGGCCAAAGGGCTTGATGATGATCTTGCATATTTCGAAGGGAGTAAAGATAAGTATAAGAACTATGTCAGGAATCAGATCCGTCTGGCAATGGGTGGAGGCTTCAATGCTTCGATTATTGAAGAGTTTCCTGATGCAGGCGACAAATGGATTTATGCGCTTACTATACGCCCTTCCAAGAAGCCTGTGGGTGTATGCTATAAGAATGAGAAGATGTATTTCCTTCGCGAGGGTGCCTCGACATATCGATATGATGATTTGGACCTTCTTCAAGACATTATGGATGAGAGGATATTCTCAGATTATGGTATCCGCACAGAAGACATTACGGATATAGCGCCTGACATCGAAGAGGCGGAAGTCTCCGATACGCCGGCGAAGGCCGTAGAATCAGTGGCAAAAAAGACCGTAAGCATCAAAAATCCTGAGTCAATCGATACCGGACAGATTCGTTCAAATATTGTCAATAATTGGGAAGATGGGTATGGGGTGGACACTTGTGCTTTCCTGCGCATAAATAATGACAATACATGGAGCCTGCTTGATGAGATCAATTGGGAAGAGGGGCGTCTCACTCTCGCTATTCATAATAAGGAACGCGACGGTTTTCTTTTGATGGTATATGATGATGGAGAAGTGCAAAAGGTGGGGATGAGCGATTTGCTCAAGGCCCGATTGGGTGTCAGAAACAATATGCGGACCGACAAACGCCCGGTTTTCATATGCCCTGCGAAAAAGACTGATGCGCTGCTGGTGGTATATAGGGATTCCAAAAGACAGTCTGTAATGCGTCTTGACGATGTAGACTCCTCAAAATCAGGCTTCAGGACCGTTAAGATGACCGACCACGGCGATGACTATCCCGATTCATATATCGACGAGATAATCAGATGTGAAATAATTCCGGAGGAGCATCATGAGTCGTTGAAAATCATACATAATATGCATGATAATTCCTCCTATTTTACCAACCATTATTATGGAGCCCCTATAAGAAAGACGCTATCCAATCTGGGCATTGATCTTTCGGAATGACATTGTCTTCACGGGTTATTATCATGCTTTGCTACATGGATAAATAGAAGGTACCCGCGAGCCTCGGGTACCTTCTCTTGGCTTGGCTTCCGGTTCTTCAGCCGGGAATCCAAAACCAATGGCATAGATAAGTGAGTATCCTCCAGAGAATTTCAGTTGCTTCAGATATTCGGCTCCTGCTTCGGAATTGATGAATCTTACGGGTCCTCATTGAGCATCTTAGCCCATTTTTTCTCCAATGTGTTCTCTTCCATTTTTATTTCAATGCTGTGCCATCGTGGAAGGCATTTCCAACACGGTTTCCGAGAGCAATGTAGCCATTATGGACGGGGTCGAAAGTGATGAGCTGCATCTTCTCAACATCCGGTTTGCCATCCTCAGCAAGATAAGCCTCGTCACAAACGATATTGACAATTTCCCCAATCAGATAAAAACCGCTTTCCGATTCAAAGAGTTTTTCTTTAATGCGACATTCCATTGTAATTGGGAAGCAAGAGAAAATCGGTGCATTAACATTCTCACCTTTAACAGATTTCCATCCTGCTTTCTCAACTTTATCATGAACTTTCTTGCCACTGACGATACCGACATAATCGGCGCCCACCATAGTGTCAACGGTTGCAAAAGAAACTGTAAAATCGGAGCAACGGTTAAGGTTTTCGGTTGTAGCGTGACTTCCCAAAGAAATCATAATCTCATTCATATCCCATTGTCCGGCCCAAGCAGCGTTCATAGCATTGGGAGTGCCATCGGCATCATAAGTGCCGATTATCACAACAGGCTGTGGCAGCAGCCAAGCCTTAGGTTTAAAATTCTTCATAAATTCCATTAATTTAATATACTATTAAAACTATTATGCCATCCCTAAAGTTCAAAATATCCCATCCCCCTCCCTTTAATACCGCGCTGAGGCCACAGCCGAAGAAAAAATCCCAAGGCGCCAAGCCCTCCCTTTAATACCGCGCTGAGGCGGCAGCCGAAGAAAAAAAGCCCCCCAATCGCGAAGCCCTCCCTTTAATACCGCGCTGAGGCGGCAGCCGAAGAAAAAATCCCCAAGTCGCGAAGCCGTTTCCGCCGGCAGCTCTGCTGCATTTGGCTCCTGAGCCGATCCGAAAGCAGAAAAAATCCCCAAGTCGCGAAGCCGTTTCCGCCGCCAGCTCTGCTGCATTTGGCTCCTGAGCCGATCCGAAAGAAGAAAAAATCCCCCAAGTCGCGAAGCCGTTTCCGCCGGCAGCTCTGCTGCATTTGGCCCCTCTGCCAATCCGAAAGAAGAAATAAGCAAGACATAAATAATTTGTGTAAATAGATTATTTTTTATACCTTTGCATTCAACTAATAATAAAAAACTATGATAAAGATGTATGTTATGGAGACCTGTCCGGATTGCGAATACGTGAAGAAGCAGGTCGAAGATAACCCAAACTTTGAGGTAATAGACATAGGCAAGCATGTCAGGAATCTAAAAGAATTTCTAAAACTGCGTGACTCTAATCCCGCTTTCGATGAAGCCAAGGCTGTCGATGATCTCGGCATCCCATGCTATGTGCTCGAAGATGGCTCCGTCACCCTCTACTCCAAAGACGTAGGTCTCAAACCCAACCCCGATGCCGAAGCTGCTTCCTGCAGCCTCGACGGCAGAGGCTGCTAAATCCCCCTCAAGTAAAACAGCTGCAACACGAGCTCCGGGCGATGTGGACAGCCCGCAATCTTTGCGACCCTGCTATAACCGTGACGCGAAGCCGTTTCCGCCGCCATCTCCGCTGCCATCCCCATTCTCCAATCTCCCCTCATTCCCATCCCCTCTCTTTAATACTGCGCTGAGGCGGCAGCCGAAGAAAAAAAATCCCCCAAGTCGCGAAGCCGTTTCCGCCGGCAGCTCTGCTGCCATGCCCCTCGTCATTATCCCCGTCAAAATCACAGTAGCCTCAGAGAGGCGCTTCATAATAAAGTTTTCAAAAAATTAAAAAAATCATGGATTTCATACAATTAGCAAAAGAAAGATACTCCTGCAAAAAATTTGACTCCCGTCAAATAAGCCAAGATCAGCTTCTCTCCATCCTCGAAGCCGGACGCCTGGCCCCTACAGCCAAAAACCTTCAGGAGCAGCACATCTACGTAGTGCAGTCCCCTGAACGCCTTGCCATCGTTGACCAACACACCCCCTGCCGCTACGGAGCCCCCACAATGCTTATAGTAGCCTTTGACAAGAACAATACCTACACATATCCCGGTCAGAAATACGATTCCGGCATCGAAGACGCTTCCATCGTGACAACCCACATGATGCTTTGCGCCAAAAGCGTTGGTGTCGACAGCTGCTGGGTAAATTGTTTCGACCCTGACAAGATGGCAGAAGCATTCGCTTTGCCCGAAAACGAAGAAATTCTGACATGTCTTGCCCTCGGCTTCCCGGCCGAAGGAGCGAAACCACTCCCTAACCATTTTAGCCGCAAGCCCCTCGAAGCCACCGTCACCTACATCTAATCAAAATATATGGAATGGGAGGCTTCCCGGCCTCCCATCCAGCTATCACTCTCCGAGCTCTATTGTGTTTTTAATGCGTTTGATGACTTTAGCCGGATTCCCGGCTACGACTGTATTGGCTTCAACATCTTTAGTCACAACACTCCCTGCTCCAATCACACAATTGTCACCAATCGTCACTCCCGGCAAAATCGTAACGCTCCCGCCAATCCATACGCTATTGCCTATAGTCACAGGCTCAGCCCATTCCACACCGGTATTCCTCGCCGCCGCCTCTAAGGGATGGCATGCCGTATAAATACTGACATTAGGACCAATAAACACATTATCCCCAAATGTCACAGGAGCCTCATCAAGAATCGTCAGATTAAAATTAGCAAAGAAATTATTGCCGATATGGATATTGCATCCATAATCGCATCTGAACGGACGATTGATATGGAACGTCTCTCCGCAATCCCCCACAATACTGCGAAACAGAGCTATGCGTTCCTCTTTCTTAGATGGATGCAAATTATTAAACTCCCATATCTTTACTCTCGTTTCCTCAAGCCGACGAATAAATTCCGGATGCACGGCATTATATATCTCCCCACTCAGCATCTTCCCCCATTCTTCTTCAAATTTATCCATAATTCCATTATTCTATAATATTATAACTATAAGATCATAGCAAAAGTTCAAAATCGCGAAGCCGTTTCTTTAATACCGCGCTGATGCGGCAGCCAAAGAAAAATCCCCAAGTCGCCAAGCCCTCTCTTTAATACCGCGCTGAGGCGGCAGCCGAAGAAAAATCCCCAAGTCGCCAAGCCCTCTCTTTAATACCGCGCTGAGGCGGCAGCCGAAGAAAAATCCCCAAGTCGCCAAGCCGTTTCCGCCGGCAGCTCTGCTGCCAAGCCTCATGCTATTATCCAGAATCGTCTAATCAAGCCTCTAATCTTTCCTCCCCCCGAGTCAACCAAAGTAGCGAGCACTCTCCGAGTGCGTCATTTACTGTCGCGAAGCCCTCTCTTTAATACCGCGCTGATGCGGCAGCCGAAGAAAAAATTCCCCAAGTCGCGAAGCCGTTTCCGCCTGCAGCTCTGCTGCCAAGCCCCATGCTATTATCCCGAATCGTCTAATCAAGCCTCTAATCTTTCCTCCCCCCGAGTCAACCAAAGTAGCG
>CAMWLX010000155.1 GCA_947175225.1 uncultured Porphyromonadaceae bacterium | reverse complement strand
ATATTTTTATAATAGACATATTTATGTATAAATTTTTTTTTATTAGAGTTGCAGCTGCTTATCCAAAAGTAGAACTTGCAGATCCCGGCGTCAACTCTGTCAGAATATCTGATATGATAATGAGCCTTTCAAAAAAGGGGGTTCGCTTAATAGTATTCCCGGAATTATGCCTCACAGGATATAGTTGCGGCGACCTCTTCAACCAGCCTACCCTCCTCAACGCTGCAATGCGTCAGCTCGGATTCCTCCAGCAGGTCACAAAAGAATCACACGTAACAGCTGTAGTTGGTCTACCTGTTCGCTACAGAGGACGCCTTTACAACTGCGCAGCTGTAATTCAATATGGTGAGATACTCGGCATCGTACCCAAATGCTATCTCCCCAACTATGACGAGTTTTACGAAAAGCGTTGGTTCTCATCCGGACTTAAACTTGACATCCCGGCAGGAAAGGAATATAATGTCATTGACTTCGACGGACATCTGATTCCATTCGGAATAAATCTGCTCTTCCGCATTGAAAATGCAAAATTCGGTGTAGAAATATGCGAAGACATGTGGGTGCCTAATCCTCCGAGCACTACCATGAGCGTGGCTGGTGCAGACATCATAGCCAACCTCAGCGCTACCAACGAAGTGATCAACAAGCATGCTTTTCTCATTTCCCTGATCAAGGAACGCTCCTCGCGTTGCAAGTGTGGATATGTTTACGCCTCTGCCGGCGCAGGAGAGTCAAGCACCGACCTCGTTTTCTCCGGGAATGCAATCATTGCCGAAGATGGGCAAATCCTTAGAAAATCTGAAAGGTTCAAGCGTGTGGAAGGTTATTGCATCGCAGACATAGACGTCGAAAAACTTCGCAATACACGCCAACGCCAATCAAGTTTCGGACAAAACGACATTGTACTCCCGACTTTTGGATTAGAAGAATTCACCGCCACTCAGGCTGAACCAGCAAACCTGATGCGCGAAATCAATCCCTACCCATTCCTTTCCTCTGAGAAAGTAAAATTTGAAGAGCAATGCGAAGAAATCATCACCATTCAAGCATGGGGGCTTGAGCAACGCCTGTTGGCTACTCACTGCAAAAGCCTTGTGATAGGCATCTCCGGAGGACTTGATTCGACTCTTGCCCTCTTGGTTGCCATCAGAGCTTTTGATGATCTCGGTCTTGACAGAAAGGGAATTATCGGGGTGACTATGCCCGGCTTTGGCACTTCAGACAGAACCCACAACAATGCCATAGATTTGATGGAGCGGATGGGAATCACACACATCGAAATCAACATATCCGAGGCCGTCAAACAACACTTCAAAGATATCGACCACGACATCAATCTGCACGATGCAACCTACGAAAACTCCCAGGCCCGTGAAAGGACACAAATTCTCATGGACCTTGCCAACAAATATGGAGGCATGGTGCTTGGAACAGGCGATCTTTCAGAACTCGCTCTCGGATGGTGCACATACAACGGCGACCATATGTCAATGTACAGTGTCAACGCTTCCGTACCTAAGACCCTTATCCGTCCTCTCGTAAGGCGCGTAGCTCAAGGATACGATGATGAGACCCGCCGCATCCTCGAAGATATAGTAAGCACTCCAATCAGCCCTGAACTTGTACCAACCGACAATGAAGGCAATATTGCCCAAAAGACAGAAGATCTCGTTGGTCCCTATGACCTCCATGATTTCTTCATCTATCATTTTGTGAAGGAAGGTTTCTCTCCAGCCAAAATATTTGTGCTCGCTTGCAAGGCTTTTGCAGAGGGTCCATATTCCGACGGACGCCCGACATTCAGCCGCGAAACTATCAAGAAATGGCTGATTGTCTTTTTACGCAGATTCTTTAACCAACAATTCAAACGCTCATGTATGCCCGACGGACCCAAAGTAGGACCTGTATCTTTCTCCCCTCGGGGCGACTGGAGAATGCCATCCGACGCGGTGTCTCGTCTTTGGATTTCAGAAGCTGAATCAATTCAGGTTTAATCGTCATGGAAGAGAAAGAAAGTTTATGTCGACAACATGAAGAGTCCCGCTACGATGAAGCGGACCTCAAGGAGGCATTGCGTGTCTTGAAGGAAGGTGGAATTATTTTATACCCTACCGATACAGTATGGGGCATTGGCTGCGATGCCCGCAATGCTGATGCAGTAGAGAAAATATTCAAACTCAAGGAAAGAGCCGACTCCAAGTCGATGCTCGTGCTTGTTGGCTCGGAAGGAATGCTGCAACGCACAGTCAAAAGTGTGCCGGAAATTGCATGGCAACTGATTGATGTGGCAGTAAATCCAATGACAATTATATATGATCATCCTGTTGGGGTTGCCGACAATCTAAAGGCTGAAGACGGAAGCTTAGGCATCAGGATTTCATCTGAAAAATTCAGCCGCACATTGTGTGAACGGCTGAAGGGACCAATAGTGTCTACTTCTGCAAACAAAAGTGGGAAACCAACTCCAATTACATTCTCAGAAATATCATCTGAGATTAAGAATGGGGTTGACTATGTCTGCAAATTCCGTCAGAAGGAGAAAGCGTCATCAAAACCGAGCAATATCATCAAAATCACTCGTGAAAACATTGTCAAGGTGATAAGATGATAGGCAAAATGGCATCTGTGAAATTGGAGCGCTGGAAGCTCGTGTTGACGGATTGGATCACCGCCAACATATCTTTTATGCTCTTCAATGTGCTTAGATATTTCGAATCTCCTTCGTATTCATCATCTTTTGAGTCTGCAATCAGCTATATTTTCAGCACGAAGCTTTGTATCGAACAGCTCATTGCGCCTTTCATCCTTGTCGGATTATACTGGCTTTCCGGCTTTTACAACAATCCTTTTGGCAAGTCGCGATTTAATGAGCTGTTGAATACAGGGATTACATCCGCCATAGCTACGGTACTTTTGCATTTAGCACTACTTACCAACGATCAGTTTGACGACATAATATCCAATCTTCTTGAGTTTGGATTGATCTTCATCATTTTCTTTTTCTTTACATTTATTGGAAGACTCATTGTCATCAACATCCAGATCAAACACTTCAAGAATCGTGATTGGAAAGAGACGGCAGTTATAGTTGGCAATTCTAAAAAAGCACATTATTTTGCCGAGAAAATGCTTGAGAGCAAGGCTGTCATTGGCTATTCAATTGAAGGCTTCTTCAAAATTCCGGGAGAGAAAGATTCCAATTATGATGCAATGGATATTGATGAATTGGCTGATTTTTGCAAAGAAAGGAATATTGATCAGATTATCCTTGCTCCTGAAAAGTCGAAGGAAAATAATGTGCTCAAACTTGTCTACCGTCTGTTTCCGATAGGCATTCCAATAAAGTTATCCCCTGATTTGATCAACTTCATGACATCTTCCATTAAACTGAAAGATATCTACGGATTCCCTCTTGTCGATCTTACCCATTCGAGTATCTCGGAAGCAGAAAAAAATATTAAGCGTAGTATAGATGTAGTAGTGAGTTTCATAACTCTCATTGTCTTAAGCCCACTTTTTGCAGTGCTTGCCCTTTGGGTGAAATCAGATTCCAAAGGACCGGTTTTCTATCGTCAGGAACGCATCGGACTAAAAGAAAGACCTTTTCAGATCATCAAGTTCCGCACAATGGGCACTGATGCCGAGAATGATGGTCCACAACTTAGCAGCGACAACGATCCAAGAGTGACCAAATCAGGAAAGATAATGAGAAAATACAGACTTGACGAGCTTCCTCAATTCTGGAATGTACTGAAAGGGGAAATGAGTTTAGTTGGACCAAGACCGGAAAGAAAATTTTTCATAAATCAGATTATCAAAAGAGCACCATACTATACTCTCCTTTATCAGACACGCCCCGGAATCACATCTTGGGGAATGGTGAAATATGGCTACGCTTCCAAGATCGATGAGATGGTAGAACGCTCAAAATATGATCTCCTTTACATTTCCAATATGTCAGTTCTCGTAGACTTTAAGATAATGCTCTACACAGTCCTGACAATTTTGGAAGGGAAAGGAAAATAAACAAAGTATAATTCAGATAATAATTTCCACATTGGCATATAAAGAGACACATAATCGATTCACTGTATGGTGGGCAGAAGTGGTGCAATGGAGAGAACGTCACATTAAGGAGCGCAACTTTGTTGTCGTTCTCGCTCTTGTAGTGGGAGTAGTGTGTGGATTTGCTGCTCAACTTCTGAAATATCTTATTCATACAATTGCACACTTGCTTACGCAACATTTCAGCGCAACCACCGGCAACTGGCTCAACCTTGTGTATCCGGTGGTCGGCATAATAATAGTTACTCTCTTCATCAAATACGTAGTTAAAGACAATGTCAGTCATGGCGTGACAAAGGTGCTGTATGCTATCTCACGTCGTAAATCTCGACTGAAGAAGAAGCATTGCTACGCATCCCTCGTCGGGTCGGCCATTACTATCGGGTTTGGAGGTTCAGTCGGAGCTGAGGGTCCTATAGTATATACGGGGGCTGCCATCGGCTCTAATATTGGACAAGCTTTCAGGCTCTCTCCACGCATTCTGATGCTTCTCGTCGGTTGCGGTGCAGCAGCCGGTATCGCCGGGATTTTCCGTGCCCCCATAGCCGGGATGCTTTTCACTCTTGAAGTACTTATGATCGACCTAACAGGCACAACTGTGATGCCACTTCTTATAGCATCAATATCAGGAGCTACAGTGGCATATGTGCTTGAAGGATATGGGGCTGAATTCTTTTTCTCGCAGAGCGAACCATTCCACACTAATAGAATTCCATTGACTATACTTCTTGGCATTCTCTGCGGATTTGTGAGTCTATACTTCACGCGAGCTATGTTTATGCTTGAAAAATGGTTTGGCGGTTTTAAAAGTCGCTGGGTTAAGATTACTGTGGGTGGAGTTATCCTCGCCGGCCTTATTTTCGTTTTCCCTCCTCTTTATGGCGAAGGCTACGAATCGATCAACACCCTTCTCGAGGGAAACACACAAGGTATTCTCGATGGAACCATCTTCTATGGAGACCGTATAAATCCATGGTCGATCACCTTATTTGTCCTTTGCCTTATACTTACAAAAGTTTTTGCCACCACCTCCACTAATGCAGCCGGAGGTGTCGGAGGCACATTCGCGCCATCTCTATTCGTCGGGGCAATGACAGGATTCTTATTCGCATACGTTTTTAATCTGATGGATTTCGGCATTGAACTGAGTCAAAAAAACTTCTCACTGATGGGTATGGCAGGAGTGATGAGTGGAGTGATGCATGCCCCTCTTATGGCGATATTCCTCACAGCTGAGATGACGGGTGGATACAATCTTTTCCTCCCGCTACTCATAGTCTCAACTCTATCATATATGACAATCCTTGCCTTCGAGCCATATAGCATCTACACTATGCGACTGGCTGAAAAAGGGGATCTAATCACTCACGAGAAAGACCGCACAGTACTTACTCTATTGAAGATCGATAATGTAATAGAACGAGATTTCATCGAAGTTCATCCGGAAATGAGTCTCAAGCAGATGGTAGAGGTAATCTCTCAATGTAATCGCAACCTCTACCCGGTGACCGATTCAGAAGGGATGCTGAAAGGTATCGTGCTGCTCGACGACATTCGCAATATCATGTTCCGTCCGGATCTATATAGAAAAATGCACGTCAGCCGCTTTATGGCAATGCCTCCGGCTCGCATTGAAGTTACTGACAGTATGGATAAAGTGATGAACACATTCGACAAGACAGGAGCTTGGAATCTCCCTGTCGTTGATCATGGGAAATACGTTGGATTCGTCTCCAAATCAAAAATATTCAATTCCTACCGCCGGGTTCTCAAACATTATTCCGACGACTAATCCTTGAAATATGAAGAAAGAAGATCTCAAAATAGTATTCTTCGGCACTCCCGAATTTGCAGTAGAAAGTCTTGACGCATTGATCACCAATCGATTCAATGTAGTCTGCGTTGTGACGATGCCCGACAAAGTAGCCGGACGCGGACATAAGCTCTATCAAAGCGACGTGAAACGATATGCAGTTGCGCACAATTTGCCTCTTCTTCAACCAGAGAAACTTAAATCAGAAGAATTTCTGGAAAGACTAAGAGCTTTGAATGCCGACCTTTTCATCGTGATCGCCTTCCGCATGCTCCCTCGCGAAGTATGGCAAATGCCACGATTGGGTACGTTCAATCTCCATGCTTCGCTTTTGCCCAAATACAGAGGAGCTGCCCCTATCAACCGTGCTGTGATGAATGGGGATACAGAGACAGGAGTGACTACCTTCTTCTTAAAGCATGAGATAGACACAGGAGATATGATCATGCAACGCAAAATTGAAATTCTCCCTGAAGATAATGTCGGTGATGTCCACGACAAACTTATGCATCTTGGAGCCGGAATGGTAGTGGAAACAGTCAATGCAATTATCGACGGAACTCTGACCACTACCCCACAACCTGACGGAGAATTTACCCCGGCTCCAAAGATATTTAAGGAAGATTGCCACATCGACTGGAGAAAATCTTCTATTGAAGTACATAATCAAATACGCGGACTCAGCCCATATCCAGCCGCTTGGACTGTCATCATAGAGGAATCCGGACGTCCACTTGAAAGCAAAATCTTCCGTTCAGCTTTGACCGATTCTAAAGTGGAGAATAATTCGCAGCCCGGCTCTATCAAGATAGATGGCAAAAGATTGTTAGTAGCTTGTGGCGACAAATGGCTGGAAATCTTCGAACTTCAACCGGCTGGCAAAAAAAGAATGGCAACCGAAGCATTCCTTCTCGGCTACCATCCTTCTCATATGCAGTAGAAATTATTGGCTTAAAGTTTTATCTGAGAGGCAATCGATTCGATAGCTTGTAATTCTTCAGTCGTGAAGTCTTTTGACTTCACGGCTTTAAGAGAATCGTTGAGTTGCGCCACACTGCTGCATCCAATGATGACAGAAGTGACTCCCGGATGTGCCAATACCCACGAAAGAGACATCTGCGCAAGCGACTGCCCTCTATTAATAGCAATATCATTAAGTCGTTTGATATTAGCTAAAAGTTCATCACTGATCTGGGAAGTCTTGAGAAAACGCTGCTGCATGGCTCTGGAATCTGATGGGATTCCATTGAGATATCTATTGGTCAGAATCCCTTGGGCAAGCGGCGAAAACGCTATAAATCCACATCCATTCTCCCTTACATTAGCCAAAGTACCATCAGATTCCACTCTCCTATCTATCAGATTGAGTCTGTCTTGAAAAATCAAGCATGGAGTGTCTCGCTCTCTAAGATAGTTGAAAGCAAACTTGGTAGCCTCTACCGGCCAACGCGATATGCCAACATAGAGAGCCTTACCCATTCTCACAATATCCACGAGAGCCTGAAGCGTCTCCTCAATAGGAGTCTCCGGGTCATATCGGTGACTGTAAAAAACATCAAAATAGTTAAGTTTAGTGCGCCGTAGGCTCTGATCAATAGAAGCTATCAAATATTTACGCGAACCCCAATTGCCATAGGGCCCGGGCCACATGTCGTAGCCGGCCTTTGATGCAATAAACATCTCATCTCTATAGGGGCGGAACGACTTGTCGAAGACAAAACCAAATGTCTCTTCAGCTGTTCCATACCCAGGTCCATAATTATTAGCAAGATCAAAAGACGTAATCCCATGATCGAATGCAAATCTCATTATCTCCTTGCTTCTTTCAAGGGGGGCAGTCTCTCCAAAATTATGCCAGAAACCAAGAGAAAGTTCGGAAAGGAGAATCCCACTTCTTCCGCTCCTACGGTAATCCATCTCAGCC
>CAMWLX010000154.1 GCA_947175225.1 uncultured Porphyromonadaceae bacterium | reverse complement strand
CGGCTCGGTCTCATGAAGGGCAACGAATATGTAGTGAAGACCATCGTTTCAACTGAAGCTGTTAAGCGTATCGCCGACAAGAACAACGTCCGTATGTTCGACGTATTCACAGGCTTCAAATGGATTGCAAACGTTATGCGTGAGCAAGAAGGCACTGGTCGTTACATCGGCGGTGGTGAAGAAAGCTACGGCTTCCTTGCAGAGACTTTCGTTCGCGACAAAGACTCGATCTCTGCTGTGCCTCTAATGTGTGAGATTGCAGCTTGGGCTGCCGACAAGGGCATGGACCTTTACGAACTCCTTAAGGAAATCTACTTTGAAATCGGCTTCAGCCGCGAGCGTGGCGTAAGTGTAGTCCGTCCCGGAAAGAGTGGGGCAGAGGAGATCGTTGCTATGATGAAGAATTTCCGTGAGAATCCTCCAATGCAGATCGCTGGCAGCGATGTAGTGCTTGTAAAAGACTATCTCGACCTCAACTGCAAGAATCTCAAGACAGGCGAGCTTACAAAGATGGATATGCCGACTACAAGCAACGTGCTTCAGTTCTTCACAGAAGCAGGCGACAAGGTTTCCATCCGTCCTTCAGGCACAGAACCGAAGATCAAGTTCTACGTAGAAGTTCGAGAAGACTATAAAGACAAGGATCAATATGAGGAAGTCGTAAAGAAAGCCGACGCCCACATCGATCAAGTCCTCAAAGACCTCAATGTCTAATAATATTGAGAATTGAGAATGTAGAATGCATGATTACGCTGCCAAAATTCTCAATTCTCAATTCTCAATTCTCAATTCTCAATTCTCAATTATAATGAAACTTTCCTGGAGACCGGGGACTATGATTTATCCTCTTCCGGCAGTTCTCGCCACTTGTGGCGCAACTCCGGAAGAATGGAATATGATAACTGTAGCGTGGGTTGGAACTATATGTTCCGACCCCGCTATGTGTTATATATCGGTCCGCCCGGAGCGCCATTCCCATGCGCTCCTTATGAAGAATATGGAATTTACCATCAACCTCACCACCGTAGAAATGGCGCGCGCCACAGACTGGGCAGGAGTCCGTTCCGGCCGCGACTACGACAAGTGGAAAGAGACCGGGCTTCACCCTCTCCCCGGAGAGATGGTAAAATCCCCTACAATTGAAGAATCCCCCTTAAGCATCGAATGTCGCGTCAAGAGTGTCACTCACCTTGGCACCCACGACATGTTCATAGCCGATGTCCTAAACGTCCGAGCCGACTCCCGCTATATAAATGAGGAGACCGGCAAACTCGAACTCGAAAAAGCCGGCATGCTCGTCTACAACCACGGCCAATACTTCTCCCTCGGCGAATACATCGGCCACTTCGGCTACTCCGTCAAAAAGAAAAAGCACTAAGGACGTACGGTCAGCACGTCCTCCATCAATTACTCCGCATAACGTCGCATAAATCTCAACTAAAGGATAATTCTAAATTCTAAATTCTAAATTCTAAATTCTAAATTCTCAATTCTCTCAATTCTCAATTCTCTCAATTCTCAATTCTCAATTCTCAATTCTCAATTCTCTCAATTCTCAATTATGAAAGTCGGCATCTTCGGCGGCTCCTTCGACCCCATCCACGAAGGCCACGTAAACTTGGCAAAATACGTATTAGACCATACCGACTTAGACGAAGTCTGGCTAATGGTCTCCCCCTTGAATCCCCTAAAGCCACAAGGCTACGTAGCCACCAACGAGCAGCGCCTCGAAATGGCCAGACTCGCCGTCCAAGACATCCCCGGCATACAGGTCAGCGACTTCGAATTCCATCTCCCCATCCCATCCTACACCTACAAAACTCTCACCGAACTAAAAAAATCATATCCCGACCATGACTTCCGCCTGATCATAGGCGGCGACAACTGGGCAGACTTCGGCAAATGGAAGAATCCCGACGAAATCCTAAATGAATTCGGCATAATCGTCTATCCCCGCCCCGGCGAGCAATTAAATTCTCAATTAGAAAATAAATCTCAATTCTCAATTATCAATTCTCAATTCTTAACGGCCGCCCCCCAGATGCCCGTCTCCTCCACCCAAATCCGCCAAATCTTGGCATCAAGGCGGTCCAGCCTGACTCTTGATTCGCAATTCCTGACTCTTAATCCAAAAGTATTTTCCTACATCACCTCCCACCGCCTCTATCACTCCCCAAAATAAGCATCCTCCAGTGCCCGGTTTGTCTATAGCAATGCCCGCATGCGGGCATCCCAGAAGGAATGCCATACGTCAGCCCTCATGACAACCCCGGTGCGACAACTCGCAAAGTGGCACCTCCAATGAATGACAATGTCGGCTACAACATCAGAAAGTTGTAGCCGACGTAATAATAAGTTGCACATGCAAGGTGTACTTCAGTTAATGCTTACCGATATCTTATCGTTTATCTTTGATCGTGGTCATAATGTTAGAATTTGCTCGCTTATTGACAAAACTAAGGTTTGATTTAATCTGTTTTCTTCCTCTAGTCTCCTCTTCTACAACAGTGCTTCGAGAATATACGATTTGGGTGTATAATCCATAGTCATCCTCAAAGTCTGGATAAATCTCGACCTGAGTGAATTCATCATAGAAAAAGTAACAGCCATATTCATAGAAGGTTTCTTCAAATGGTTCATATCTTTGATAAGTGGGATCCTTATCAAAATGATCGATTATTTGATTGACGCTCATATCATTATTATAAATTATTTCAAATGCCGTCAACAAGTTTCCCGTCATATTCTCGAATACATATTGGATGTCGTCTTCTACAAATCTTCCATAGTATCCTAGATAGTAATAAGTATCTCCATCGATAGATTGAATAGGGGTAAGATCATACCAGGTAGTATATTTTTTGTTTGTCATGTATTTCTTGACCTCTTCAACAGACGCTCCCCATTTAGTAAAAGGATCGTCAAAGGTATTAGGAATCCATTTGTCAAATTTTTCGTACCATTTTTCAAAATCTATTGAAGTACCCAAATAAGTGGTAACCTTGTCTGTTTCTCCATTATACTCACAATATGCAGTATAATTTTTGCCAAGTTCAAAATCAAAATATGAATCTGTTGAGGGATATGCAGTGAAAAATGTACCGTCGTCTTTTGTTGACAACCCTATACAACAATTAATTCGCCCCGATTCTAAGATAAAGAAATTATCGTCACCCTTAATATAGAGTAATTCGGGCCTTTCTAATTCTGCCACAGCCGTCCAAGTATTAGAATCATTGTAATTATCATAAAAGTACTTGGCTAAGCCTTCTCTGTTGGGATTTAGATAAAGACCGGTAACCTTGTTTTTAAAGTATAATGCGACCCTGTTATACCCTCCATTATAAAGATTTTCATAATCCAATGAAACAAAACTTCCTGCTAGTTTAGGAGTTGATTTGAAGTTATTGCCTGATTTAAGGTCAATTTTCTGAACGTCAATACCCAGACAACAATACCAGGGTATCTGATATTCTTTTGACAGAATACTTACTTTATCGAAATCTTTCACATTGTATAGCGACCAAAAGTCGTTTACAGATTGACTTTCATTATCATATTCCATCAAGTATTGAACTACTATCACAATGTACTCTTTTCTATCTAAATCTTTAAGAGGTATACTGGGATTATTAAAATTATAAAGGATAGATTTTATAGAGTATTGATAAGTTCCTTCCGTATCATAAACCAAAGTAAGAATCGTAGGTCGATAACCTGATACGAACTGAGTTTGAAACTTTGAAAAATCGATTCCACATGTTTCATACATATTAAGAAGATTGACCTCCAATGTTGCTTCCTGATTATAGATAATGTCTATTTCCTTCTGGTCTGTACATGACGAGAAAGAAACCAATAGTGTAAACGCACCCAAAAGAGCCAGTAGATACTTTCTCATATTTCTTACTATCATAATTTTATATTTTTCAGAACAGCCAACCGACTGTCACTTGTATATTACCATTATTTTTCCACTTGAGATTTTTAGCCATATCGGTAAAACCGAGTGAATACCTCGCACCGACAACGAGTCCCATTCTTAACTCGTATGCCAAACCAGCACCTGCTCCTATGTTGAAGCCCTTGCAGTTTCCTACGGAGATTGTGGCATCGTCAAATACCATTGTATCTGGGGATGTGGAGATCAGATAGTTGAACTCCGGACCAACCTCAATGCTCAATGCTGATGTAGGATACACTTTGAGCATTATGGGAAGTTGGATGTAGCTCATTTTTATGTCACCTTCATCACTTTTTACCGACTGGTAGCTGTACATAAGCTCAGGCTGTACTCCAAACAATCCGGTACCGGGAAGTGAATTAATGGAGCGCTGTCCAAAATGAAAGTTCGCCATAACACCGGCCCTGTAACCGATTCCCATCCCGAATCCGGGATCAAAATCCATTCCATTGCTCATAGAGGATAAGTTTACTCCAGCTTTTACGCCATACTTAATTGCAAGCTGAGAGCTCTTCCGCTGCGTCGAACGTTGCCCGTTGTCGTTGCCTCGATCAACCTTGACCTGCGCGTTAAGTCCAACGGCGGTCATCAGTCCTAAGACTGCAAATAGAAATTTCTTTCTCATTTGTTTTTGATTAGTTATTGAATAATGATTTTCTTTTTTCCATTGTCTTTCGATTCTACCGGCTTTCTGGCCGGATTGCTGACACTCTTTGATACGTTAGCAATGTAGTCAGGACATCCCTCTTCTTTAACCTTTACATTATAAGAAAAAGTCTTAGAGCCTCCTTCCGGTACAGAAACATTCAATGGGATATTCTTTCCACCCTTATTAAATGCAATAGGCTTTCCTCCATTGATTGTGATAGTGCCATTAGCATTTTTCCCATTGAGCGCCTTCACATTCAGAGTCAGTACCGCGCTTCCGGTTTCATTGGTGGTTCCGTTCCCTGTGAGTGTCACAGTATAGCCCGGCTGATGCTTGGATTTAATCTCATTCGCGACTGTTCTCCATTCTAAACCGTCATATTCTACAGAGAGCATGACTATTGCGTTTAACTCCTCGTCATATTTCTCTGCAGGCATAAAATATGGAATCTTAAGTTTCCATTCGCCATCAGTCTGCTGCAATTCACATTCAGTATTGTTATTCGCATCTATCCGTTTGATCTTGAATTTGGAAGGATTCAGATTTTTTATGCTTACATTCAACTCAACATCTTTTTCTTCGTTATGTTGGAATATGATAAGATCATCATTGGGAAATAATCTTATATCTGCAGTTGGATTCAGTTTCAAAATACCTTTCTTGCCATCTTTGGTTTGCACTATAGCATAATTTTTGTCAAATGTGCTGACGTTCTTAAACGGATTGTTTACTATAGGTTTATCCTGATATGCAATCTGAAATCCGTATGCCGATTGTATTTTCCTTATTTCTGAGGTGTCTTCCGAAATCAATGCGGAGTTATCTTCCCATACCTTCGGTATAGGAGCAGGGTATGAGGCTGAATTGATCCGCCACTGCTCATCAAGAAAATATGAATTACCGAGTTGGCATTCAAGTGATGAGAAATCATCAGACAGGGAGATGTTCATTCCATCTTCAAGAACCTTTTCTTTTTTCAAGCTTGTACCGTCAAGACGCATCAGTACGAGCTGGTCTCCACCTTTCCTTGAGCCTCTGATGGCAAGGACTTTTCCTTCTACAGGAGAACTCATAAAGTAGAAATGATCATCAGAAATAATGGCTGAACGGCCGTCTGTCCTGATTACTCCGTATTCTGTGTTGTCATACTGCACAGCGGCAGTCCCATTCTGAAAAGGAGCCGCAAGATAAAACCTTGGTTCAATCGCTACACCCCCGTTTTCATTCAGGTAGCCATACTTTCCGTCACCTCTGCTGAAAGCTAACCGCCCTTCCTTATATTGTGGGAATCTGGAAACATACACGTTGTCTGCAGAAAAGTCCTTTACAAAATCTCCCTTGGTATTAATGATTCCAAGTAAACGTTTACTTGGTCGGTCGAGAAGAAGAGCACGGTCTTCAATGAAGGGGGTTATGCTGTCATAGACAACATTCATTCTTATGTTTCCATCCGAATGAAGAAGTCCCCATTTCCCTTGTTTATTCTTTACCCTGAAAATGTCGTTACCGGCATACTCGATTTTTTCATACGCTCCCGGTCGACATACCCACTCCATACTCTGGCATATACCCTTGCCCATCCCCATGATGAAAAGAAGCAGGAGAATATTAAGCCGTGATAGCAAATGGTAAGTATATCTTGATTTTGCGAGTGTATTGTCAGGGCAAAGGTTAATCAATTTCATATTTGATTCAATTTAGTCTGTCACTGTAATGTATGTATGTTGTCTTCAAGAATTTTCAACAGTTTCTTGCTGTCATAGCCATGTCCTGCCACCATTCCGTTGTCAAGCGATACCTTAGCTTGTCGAAACATCTTGACAGCCTGCTTCTCATCCTCATACTTCTGATAGTAGGTACACCCCAAAATGTAGGCAGCCTCAGGAGGAAGATTGGATATACTACCTAAATATTTGACCACACTGTCTGCGTCAGTCCTCGAATTCAACTTCAGGAAATGACGGCGTTTCAGAATTGGGTTGGCCATTGTCTCTTCATCAGACTTCGCTGTAAGGTAGGGAAAATAGGTAAGGCCAATTTCAATCTTCGCATCGTCCAGTTCCATTGCAAGTGAATTCATGGTTTTAAATCCGGATTTTACCGATTCCGGAGAGTCAGAGTCAAGCAAGGCAAGAGCCTGATTGAATCTTTCTGCTGCTGTTATAGGTGCTTGATCAGTATTTACATTTTGAATCGTATGCTTTTTAGGTAGGAAGAAGCCAATACAAACAGCAATAACGACTATAGCAGCCGCCACATATACCCATTTAGGCATAGCTCCCTTATGACTGACGGTGATGTCTTCTTGTCGTTCGCTTATTTCCGTGTTATCTGATGGTTTGGCAATAAGGGTCTTTTCATTCTTCAAGGTTGTCGTTACGTCTATTCCTGACTCTTCGTTTGTTTCCGCGACGACAGCTTTTATCGAAGTAGATGTTTCAACTGGTTCCTGTTCTTTAATTGGAGTATCTGCATTTATCTTTGCAGTTATTGTAGCAGAAGAAGCGTTACATCCATCTATTGCAAGCTTCAGATCTTTGATGAATGCTCCCACGTTCTCATAACGCTTCTTTCTGCTCGCCGACATAGCTTTCGATATCGGACCTATTAACTGAGCTGGAATTGTCTGAGGGAACGTAAGTTCATCCTCTATCAGTTTCGTAGCATGTGGAGGCGTAACACCAGAGAGTATATAATATAATGTAGCGGCAAGAGAATACTGGTCGGTTTGGGGTGAGAACTCTTTTATGCCCCCATCTGAATATTGCTCGATTGGAGCATAGCCATGGCTGATGCCAACAGGAGTTGTTGAAGTCTGCAATCCATTGGAGTCATATTGTTTCGCCAATCCAAAATCGATAAGAATTGGGCGCTCGTCTATCGTCCGGATCATTATATTAGCCGGTTTGATGTCCAGATGGGTGATGTTGTGCTTGTGGACGTATTCAAGGGCCTCTCCGATCTTCTCAAGATAGGTTATTGCTTTGTCTTTCGCTATAGGTCCGGATTGTCTGACGATTTCGGCAAGAGTCTTACCCTCAATATAGTCCATCACATAATAGGCGGTATCGTTTTCTTCAAAAGCCGAGTGAATTCTAATTATGTTGGGATTGTCAAACCTTGCTATATTCCGCGCCTCTTTAAGAAATTTACTCTTAAGTTTATTGACGAAATCAAAAGAGCTTTGAG
>CAMWLX010000153.1 GCA_947175225.1 uncultured Porphyromonadaceae bacterium | reverse complement strand
ACCAAATAAAATTGTGCAGTTGTTGACTGCACAATTTGTCCAGTCTGTAATTAGACAAATGCCTAAGATATTACTTTCAATCTTTGACACGCTAAGTCAGAGACAATCTACAATCTTTATTTGTTATTATAAAAAATGAGCCATGACAAAATATCATCAGGAATCAATAGCCAGGAAAAAGGCTTCAATAGAATCTTGGAAGAAGCAACCGCTGAAGCCCGAAGAATATCGATCGCAATTCAAAAGATTGCGGGAACAACGTCTTGCAAGGGAGTCCAAATGCATGGGCTGAAACAGTGGGCAATTAAGAATAAGGTTTGGATAAATGATATATCCGAATTGGGTGAGTTTTCGGATCGAGGATCGGAAAACGAAGTTTACATGGATTCTGTTCATGAGGTTGTTAATAAACTTAACGACTTCCGATATGCGGATGATAACTTGGAACCATTTTTTAAAAGAATAGAAATTCACAATAGATTATTCGCTGATTGTACTTATACCCTCAAAGGTTTTGCTGAAAACCAAGATGGTAAAATATGTGCAGTTCTTGAGCAGCCGTTCATTCGCGCTGACCGGGAAGCATCAATTGAGGAAATAGCTGGAGCTTTAGCTCTAATGGGTTTCATTCCAATGTGTGATGGCGAATACTTCACTAACGGGGAGATTGATATTTTTGACGCCCTTCCTAACAATGTACTTCATGGGATAGATGGGAATCTTTTCTTTATTGATACTATTTGTCTTCCCTCTAATGATAATTATTTAGATACTTACAAGTCACTATCACCTAATTGGCAAAGTTCTTAGAGATGCTCCTTTTATTGAGACGTGGAGAATGGAAATTGTGATAGGTTTGGAAAATAGTCGTCAGATCGAATTTTACGATTTGAGTAGACATAAAGATAATAATTCGTAATCAGATAGCACAACTATTTGATTGAGATGTTAAAAAATTGGTAAACATATTTCCAATGCATTAAAAGAAGAACTTCAAGATGTACCAACTGTCGCAAATTTTGCGACAGTTCAAATTGAAGGTAATCGTACAGTTAATGCTTACGGAATTTGAATATTTAGAATTATAAATCATTGGTATTCAAGATATAGTTTTGGTGGAGTTTCCCAACCGGATTATATAAAAAAAGCATCTCATGGAGAGATGCTTTTTTCATAGCTTTTAGAAGCGGGTTTGGGCTTCTTGGTAGGAGTCCATTGAGCCTATGTCGAAGCGGGTGCCGGGCATTGGCCAGGCGTGGAGAGTGGTGACGTCGGTCAGGTAGTGGGCGAGGTTGCCGGGGGCGTCGAATCCACATCCATGCTCCATGCAATCGCGGATGAGTGGAAGATCCTTTTTAGAGTAGATATAGAAGGGGGGAACTGCCCAGTTGGAGACCGGTTTTTCCGGCTTTTCCTGCATTTCAAGCACTTTCATATTGTCGTCAACAGCTATCACGCCTGTGCGTTGCAGTTTCTTGAGTTCCGGCTCGTTGTGGCACATTATGACGGAGCTTCCTTTCTCCTGGAAATAGTCTACGAAACCTTGTAGTGAGAAGTCGAGTATGTTATCGGCAGCGAGAACCATGATATCATCATCGACGGATTGCTTCTCGATGGCAAGTAAAAGGTCGCGGACTGCCCCGAGGCGCGTGTCGTTGGTGGAAGTGCCGTCATCGATGATAGTAATCGGTTTCTTGTAGTTTGAGTTTGCCTTCCACTCCTCAAAAATTGGGGCGAAACGATGGTTGGTCACGATGATGTGCTCATCAACATCGGGGATTTCGTCGATATCTGCCATCATTCTGTCGAGAATAGTGGAATTGCCGATTTTCAGGAGCGGTTTGGGGAAGTTCTCGGTCAAAGGATACAATCTGGTCGCGTATCCGGCGGCTATTACAATATTTTTCATTAGTTTAGAGGAAGTCGACGCCGTTGGCGGGGTTACAGAAGAAGATTTCGAAGGAGTCTTTGTATTGCGGGTATTTCTGGAGGTATTTTTCAGTGACAGAGGCGCGTATTTGGTCTTCCTTGGCAGGGTCTACCAGGGCAATGCAAGCGCCTTTGAAGCCGGCTCCTGAGAAGCGGCCTCCGTAAATGCCGTCGGTCTCGCGCATTATTTTGTAGATTTCGATGAGTTCGGGAGAACCACATTCATAGTTGTTCATGGAGCTCTCGCAGCTTTCGAAAACGAGTTTGCCGAAAGTTTCGATATCCCCTGCTTCCCATGCTTTTACTCCTTCGGAGACACGGTCACATTCTGTATAGAAGTGGCGTGCACGTCGTGCGAATCGGGCAGGCATCCGGTCTTGGTGCTTTTCGAACACGGATTCTTCCACGTCGCGGAGACGTGTGTCCTCAAATTCGCGAAGTTTTTCATCCTCGTATGCCTGCATGATCCAGGCGGCGGTCTTGCACTCTGCTACGCGGAGATTATAGTCGGTGCCGGTAAGTTTGCGAGTGACTCCGGAGAAGAAAATTCCGAGTTTGAAGGGGAGAGGTTTGGGGTTATCGCCGCCGAAGGGGATGAGACGGTGATTGCCGGTGCGAGTGTCGAGGTAAAGGAGTTTGTCGGCTTCGCAGAGCACTACGCATGCCTGGTCAAGGATACCGTTGTTGAGACCCACGTAGTTACGCTCGGCGCGTGAAGCATATTCGATGATCTGTTGTCGAGTCAGACCAAGATGGTTCACCTTGTCGAGAGCCATCACAAAACCGCAGAGAAGTGCAGCTGAGGAGGAAAGTCCACCGATTGGCATAGAACCTTTTACTATGCCGCGAATACCTTTTTCAAGGCGGAAATCTTGCTGTAGAGCCCATGTGGCACCGCGCAGATAATCGCCCCAATTGCCTTGTTTTTCTTCAATTGGACGTTGTACGTTGAAGGTCATGAGTCCCTCGAAGGAAAGGGAAGCCATTTCTACTTTTCCGGTGTCGGTAGCAGAGAAAAGAAACTCTATGCCGGAATCGAAGGCGAAGCCGGAGACAAGACCATGCTGATGGTCGACATGGGCGCCCAACGGGCAGATGCGATAAGGAGAGAACAGTTGGTAAAGGGCATCCCCCTTCCCGAAGAAGGTCCTGTAAGCTATATGTAAATCGTTCACAATTTCAACAATTAAAATCAAATACTACATTTTTCGATTAGGGGTCCTTGCGGAAGAGACGGGCGATAGAGCGGGCTGCTTCCTTAGGGTGGAGACGGTGGAAGACTTTTTTTTCGATTATCGACTTGTCGTAATATAGGTGGTCGCCTTCATTGTTGCGGTAGTCTCGGTCGTCGTAGCGATGGTCGTTTTTTATGCTGACGGCGAGTGAGATGGAGAGTATAATGGCGAGCATTATGAGTATGAAAATGAGAGAAATCATCTTGATAATTATAAATTATTAAAGAGAAATCATTAATTAGCAGATTAGTCGATTCGCTTAATCTTTAATCATTAATTTTTGCGAGCTACTTATCCAGAATCTGATATTTGGAGTGTTGGGATCTGAACTCGGGTACGATTGCTTTCATGGCGGCTACAATCGTCATATCATCGCTGTCTTTGGCTGTGACGATAAGGTCGGAGATTCGTACATCAACGTCTGAGAACTCATATTCCCTTACCTTAGCAATCTTGATCTTCGGATGGAAGGTAGGGAGAGTAATCTCCGCGTCGTTGAGTACTTCCTCATAAAGTTTTTCTCCGTCACGTAGACCTGTGAATTTGATTTCAACATCCTTCGCTCCGCTTAGCATGATCATTCGCTTAGCAAGGTCAGCAATCTTTACAGGATTTCCCATGTCGAATACATAGATTTCTCCACCATTGCCCATGGTGCCAGCCTCTATCACGAGTTTGCAGGCCTCCGGAATGAGCATGAAATAGCGGATGATGTCAGGATGAGTCACTGTCACCGGTCCACCTTTCTTTATCTGTTCTTGGAAAATAGGTATAACAGAACCATTTGAACCGAGTACATTTCCGAAGCGGGTAGTCACGAAACGGGTTTCTCCTTTCACTTTCTTCTCCTTTATAGCTTTGTCGAGTGCTTGGACGTATATCTCACAGATGCGTTTCGAGCATCCCATCACATTCGTCGGATTGACTGCCTTATCAGTAGACACCATCACAAACTTCTTGGTGCCGTACTTGACGGCGAGATCAGCGATAATTTTCGTGCCGTTCACATTATTGATTATGCTCTCATAAGGATTATCCTCCATCATAGGCACATGCTTGTAGGCAGCAGCATGAAATACATACTCCGGACGGTATGTGTCGAAGATACGCTCCATGATACGCTGGTCGGCGATGTCGGCTACGATTGTCTCTGCTTGGACAGCGGGCCACTGGTTGTGCATCATCAGGCGCACATCGTGCATCGGAGTCTCTGCTTGATCCACGAGAATCATATGCTTTGGCTTATATGTGGCTATCTGACGCACCATCTCGGAGCCTATTGAGCCGGCTGCTCCGGTGATCAGCACCACATTACCTTCGAGCAGATCAGCGGCAGCTTTCATATCCACTTCGATTTTCTCGCGTGGAAGGAGATCTTCTACATCGACAGGTTGAAGTTCCGACGCATGGAGGTCGGACTTTCCGTCCCATTCTCGTGCATTTGGCATGACCATAATCTTGATACCTGATTCAACAAGAGAATCCACTATCTCAGTATTATCCTGGATTACGTTCATCATAAGAGGTGATACTATAAGGGCTTTAGCTCCCCCCTTTTTCATCGTCTCTGCGAGATTATCATCGAAAAAATGTACCGGCACACCCATAAGATGACGGCTTGCGAGGTCATTTTCACTGGTCACAAATCCAGCTACTTTATAAGGTGAATCAGCTGATGAATTCATGTTCTTTGCCAGGGCTGCCCCGCCCGTCTTTACGCCGAGGATGAAGGCTGGTTCGCGGTTTGATCGTCGGATTGACTCCTCGTATAATGTCTTGACCCAGATGCGTATCGTCCACATGAAAGCCACCACGAACAGCCCAAAGAGTATTATATCGGCTGTGGAGAATGCTAATAGCCAACTCGCTCCCGACAAGATCCATTGCACTATGAATACCAGGACTATTGCGCTGACCACAGCTAAAGTGACCCTCATCAAATCATTGAATGATGAAAACCGTATCACCCCATCATAAGTGTGGAAGATACGGAAAGCTAAGATGAAGCAAATGAGGAATACTCCGAGTGTCAGCACCAGAGGGAAGAATACGTCGGAAGTCTCAGTGGCTCCATGATGGATGGTGTAGGCAAGGAGACCGGAAAACAGCACGAAAGCTGAATCCAGCATAAGTATGCTCCAGTAGGGCAATGCCCCGCGGGAGAAATACCATTTCAGGAGGTCTTTAAATGTTCGCATATGTTGAGTTGTAAGTTTCAGTTTTCCGACACAAGTTTTCCCTTTTAGGTCACAGAATCGGATTCAGATGCAAAGTTAATAAATAAAATTAACAGTTGCAAGTAAAAAGTAAGCATTAACTGAAGTACACCTTTTGGAGGTTGCAATCAGTGCAACTTTGCTATGCAAAATTACCACCTGACTGCAACCTCCAAAAGGTGTACTTCAATTAATGCTTACTGATCTCGGATGGGGATTTTGTTCTTGTATCAGAGATATCAGAGGTTTTAGAGATATCTGTGATGGCTTTTAGTCTTCGCTGAAGCTTTTGGCTGGGACAAAAATGGGTCCATGCTGGATACGGCGCGTAGTGGTTCATCAGGGCTCAGGACTACGCGAGGAAACTTCTGTTTCCGGGTGCAAAGTTAGTGCCTTTTTTCGGGGAGATTGCCTTACGTTGGCGTAGTAGAGGAGTGGGATAGGACGGTGGCGAAGATCATTTGGATGTCCTTGTTAAGGAAACTATTTTGTTATGATCTCCTTGAAGGTGGAGAAGATGAGTTTGATATCGGTCCAGAGATTGGCCTTTGAGACGTATTCAAGGTCGATGGCGAGCTTGTCGGGCATCACCTGCTCTATGTAAGTCTTATCCGGGTCATCTGCAGCTGCTAAAATCTCGTTTTCATTTCTGTATCTTATTGAAGCAAGCGATGTGATTCCCGGGCGCACATCAAGCACTTTCATCTGTTCGGGAGAATACATGTCCACATATTTTCTGACTTCAGGACGCGGTCCCACGAGACTCATGTCTCCTTTAAACACATTGATAAGTTGCGGAAACTCATCAAGTTTATACTTGCGGATATAATATCCGGAGCGTGTGACCCGTGGATCGTGTCCCCCGACAGTGATAAGACCCAGTTTGTCGCTGTCCGGTCTCATTGAGCGGAACTTGAAGAGTCTAAAATCCTTGTTATCTTTTCCCACTCTCACTTGTCGATAAAAAACCGGACCTTTCGAGTCGGTCTTAATCCAGATTGCAAGAATGGCGAAAAGCGGACTCAGTGCTACCAGCCCGAGTCCGCTTGCTATAATATCGAAAGATCTTTTTAGCATTATGATTTCTTTAAAGGTCTTAATCCTTAAGATTCTCGATTATTTCAAAGAAATTCGAGAGGATGTATTTTACATCTTCATCAGTCAGACGTGTATGCAGAGGGAGCGTAATCTCATTGTGATACTGTTCGTATGCGTTTGGAAAATCCTTTATGTCAAATCCGAGAGCCTTGTAGGCAGTCATCATTGGAAGAGGCTTGTAGTGTACGTTGGTTGCTATCCCACGTTCTGCCATTTTCACAATTATGTCATTCCGTTGGTCAACTGTTATACCAGGCACACGCACCATATATAGGTGTCCGCTTGAAGAATGCTCATTGCTGTAGTGAGGAAGCACTAAGATTCTGAGAGGCTCGAGAGCGACATTGTATTTTTCTATCAGTTGGCGGCGACGACGGAGTAGCTCGGGATAACGTTTCAACTGAGCAATACCTATTCCAGCCATAATGTCAGTCATGTTGCACTTATACCAAGTTCCGATAATATCATATTCCCAGCCTCCAAGCTTAGTCTTGGCAAGCGCATCCTTATTCTGACCGTGAAGAGATAGAAGCTGCAACTGCTTGTAGATGGCAGTGTCATCCACCCCCTCATGAGCACGCCAAGTCAGGGCACCACCTTCTGCAGTAGTGAGGTTTTTTACGGCATGGAAAGAGAAAGAAGTGAAATCTGCGATCTCGCCACACATCTCCCCGTGCCACATTGCGCCGAAAGCGTGAGCAGCGTCTGCAACCACGATGCATCTGCCGAAAGCCTTTTGAATATCGTTGTTGGGTAGGAAAAGATCCTTTTTGCTTTCTACAGCAGCAAATACCTTGTCATAGTCAGCCACTATGCCACCGAGATCCACAGGCATCACAACCTTTGTCCGCTCCGTGATAGCTTCAGCCAACTTGTCATAGTCCATTTCGAATGAGCCGGGAGCACAATCCACCATGACAGGACGGGCACCGACATGGCATACACTGCTTGCCGTTGCGGTATAAGTATAGGCCGGGACGATCACTTCATCGCCTTCTCCTACACCGAGCACGCGTAGTGCAAGCTCCATTGCAGCTGTCGCAGAGTTGAGACAAACTGTAGTAGGGATTTGCTTGCCATCTGCATCATAACGATCAGTCTGGCAATACTTTGAAATAAGGTGCTCAAACTCCTTGGTTTTAGGTCCGGTAGTGATCCAGCCCGACTTTAGGGCTTCCGCTACTTCAAGAGCCTCCGCCTCCGTCACGTCAGGAGGAGAGAAAGGTATATTCTTTTTTACGTTCATAACATATTAAGATATAATAGATAAAATATTTAAGTAGATTATCAAATTAAAAGTATAATAAATGGCACGGTTTTTGCTATATAC
>CAMWLX010000152.1 GCA_947175225.1 uncultured Porphyromonadaceae bacterium | reverse complement strand
ACCTTGTAACGCCGATGGTACTGCGAAAGCGGGAGAGTAGGTAATCGCCGCCTTACCGGACTCACAGAAATGTGGGTCCTTTTTTTTTACGCCGATGGTGATGGTCTTATTGAGAAAGCGGGAGAGTAGGTAATCGCCGCCTTACCGGACTCACAGAAATGTGGGTCCTTTTTTTTTACGCCGATGGTGATGGTCTTATTGAGAAAGCGGGAGAGTAGGTAATCGCCGCCTTAGTGAAGCCGGGACTCGAAAGTGCCCCGGCTTTTTTCTTATAAATCTTATAAGTCATATAAGTTCTATAAATCATAGGGCTTCATTATGGGCTTGTAAAAGTTCGGCCGCTGTCGGAGGGGATCCGAGGGCGGCCGTTTAGGTATAGTAAAGTGTATTAAGTGTCAGAAGGAGAATTGTGCCATCACTCCAAGCCGATCGGAGCTTCCTCTTTGCCCATCCCAGTTTTGGCGTGTGCCTCTATCGTATTCAAATCCTGCTTGAATGCGAGGGGTGAGATTCCAGAATACATTTGCTGTGAATATATTGCCGTAGCGATATTCAGATGCTTGACGTGGTTCGCGTGGGAAATAGCGACTGTCGGAATATGATACTGAGGCGAAGAGATTCGGACAGAAGTTGTATTGGAGTCCTATGCAGTATCCTAATGAGAAAGGAGCGTACATTTTGAGATCGTGACCGATTTCCGGAACGAGGTCGTAGTTGCCTACCTGAAGGTCGTTGGTAGTGCTTTCATGTCCTTCTCCGCAGTTGAAAGTGCCATAAAATGTCATTTGCGGAATCGGATGTACGATTGTGGAGAGTTCCATTCCCCAGCCGAATTTGAAGTGACGCTCGTGGGTGATCAGATCTTCGTATGGAAGGGAACGGGTGATTCCTGCGAGTCTTACATGTTCGCTTTTGCCCCATGCGTATTGGAGGAAGGCTGCAAAATCAGGCACTGTCTGGCTGGCATTTCCAATTTTTCCTGCGATAGTCGATACTGCTGCGCTTTTCGGAAGTTCTACAGATGCAGCGACAGTCCAACGCTTTTTGTATGTGTTCATCCATCTTACGAGGACAGATGTCGGTGAAATCTTGTTGGCCGGTCCATTTGCATCTACTGTCGGAGGAAGAGCTGCCGGATCGGAGAATGTAGATGATGCATATCCTAATGTGACATTGTTCAACTGTGCATATGCTTTCTTGAGATGGAAGTCAGTGCCTCCGTAGCCATTGAAGTTAGCCTCTATGTATAATTGATAATTTCCAAATGTCTTATTTCTGCCAATTACTCGGAAGAAGAGTGTAGATCCGGATGGTGTGGCACCTAATTTGCTGTTGTTGGCAGGGTCTTTCACCATTGGAATAAGGTAGGGAGTGAAGCTATTGGCAGGTATTGCGTTGTCGATGTCATACCAACCTCTGATTCGGACACATCCACCGATGCCCATCGCAAGGTCGGTGTCACGGCTCATAAAAAGGAAGTAAGGAGCAGCCGGGTCGGAAAAACTCCTGAATTGATCATAGAAGTAATTCTCGATGAGAGTCCGGATTGAATCCTGATGTTGCTGAGTGGCAGTAGCCGGTTTGCCATCGATATATATTATTTTATGGTCATTGAGAAGAGCTTCCTTTTGTTGGTCGACAAGGGAGTTTGCTCTCAGGTCGTTGGCATCTGATGAGTCGGAGGATTGCAATACGGCAGTGGTCTGCACAGAATCTTTGGGTTGAGTCACTTGCCGGGTTTTACGAGCGGGAGCGTCAAATGACATTGCTCTGTGATGGTCTTGAGCAAAAGAATTCTGGAATGCTGCCAAGGCGATGATAATGGCTAAAGTAGAAGTGCTTTTCATAATCGGAATCGTGTTAAGGAATGCATACGGCATCCCACCTATTGCATGATAAACCTTAAAAAGATATAAAAAGTTCAATGAAATGTAAAAAAATGGTTTAAATTTGGAAATTCGGATTGAAATGGATAATTTTGTAAAAAGAAAAAAACATAAGAGATAATGTATGAGTAAAAACAGGCTTAACCATATAGTTTTGGCTATTACGATTGTGACCTCCACATTTCTTGCTTCTGCCAAAGGATTGAATGGAAAGCTTATTGAAGTGGGGGATGGATATGCTGCCACCTCGGTCAATACGGCTGTCTTCAGGGGGAGTTCGCTTGCTACGCATGGAGATACGCAATATATCTCTTATTATGATCCTGACGGTAATCTGGTATTGGGGAAGCGTAAGCTTGGGAGTGGCAACTGGACTCTTCATAAGACTCAATATAAAGGCAATATCAAGGATGCCCACAATGTCATCAGCATCGGAGTTGATGGCGACGGATATATACATGCCTCCTTTGACCATCACGGCCATCCCTTGCGCTATGCAAAGTCTGTCGCTCCGGGAAGTCTTGAACTGGGGGATATGATGCCAATGACCGGCATGGATGAGCAGGATGTGACTTATCCTGAATTTTATACTATGCCTGATGGCGACATGATCTTCGCCTATCGTTCCGGCGCGTCGGGAAGAGGCAATCTTGTGCTTAACCGTTACAATACAAAAGCAAAGGAATGGAGCCGCCTCCACGATATTTTGATAGATGGCGAGGGGGCACGCAATGCATATTGGCAGATGTATGCCGATCCGAAAGGCATACTGCATCTTTCATGGGTTTGGCGTGAGACATGGCTCGTAGAGACCAACCACGATCTTTGCTATGCCAGATCAGACGACGGAGGGAAAACATGGAAACGAAGCGACGGCTCTATCTATCAGCTGCCCATCACAGAAGCTACTGCAGAAAAAGCGTGGATTATCCCTCAGAATTCCGAATTGATCAACCAGACCAGCATGACTGCAGACAGCAAAGGGCATCCGTTCATTGCCACTTACTGGAGAGATCAGGAAAGCGACGTGCCTCAATATCGCCTTGTGTGGCACGATGGGAAGAAATGGAATATGTCGGCAGTAGGGCAGCGAACAGAACCATTCTCCCTATCCGGGGGAGGCACAAAGATGATTCCTATAGCTCGTCCACGTATCGTCTCAGACGGCAAAAAAGCTTGCTACGTATTTCGCGATGAGGAGAGAGGAAGCAAGGTAAGCGTTGCCTACACTCCACATCTTGGCAAGAAAGAGTGGACAGTGGCCGATCTTACTGATTTCAGTGTCGATGCATGGGAACCATCGCATGATATGAATCTCTGGAACAGCGACAGGAAACTAAATGTGTTTGTGCAGACCTCCCATCAAGGAGACGGAGAGAAGGTGGCGCATGGGGCCGCAAATGCAGAGCCCGTCTATGTGCTTGAGATAGATTTTTAATACATCAGACAATATGGATAGCAGACCACTCATAACTGTGATTACGATCACCTACAACGCATCGGAGACACTCCCTCTGACGATGGAGTCAGTAGCTGAGCAAACATTCACTGACTTTGAACACATAATTGTAGACGGTGCTTCCACCGACGACACCATTATGATCGGACGCAAGATGGGGACTCCCAATCTGCGGATCATCAGCGAGCATGATAACGGACTCTATGATGCCATGAATAAGGGACTGAAGCTTGCTCATGGTCGCTATATCCTTTTCCTTAATGCCGGGGATAAATTCCATGCCAAAGACACCCTTCAAGCATACGCTGAGGCAATCGAGACTAAGGAGCCGGACATAATATACGGAGATACCGATATTGTCGACATTGAGGGCAACCGTATAGGGCCGCGTCATCTTTCTGCGCCTGAGATACTGACATTCGACAGTTTCAGCAAGGGTATGCTCATCTGCCATCAGGCTTTTATGGCAAAGAGAGACATTGCTCCGCTATATGATACGGATTATCGGTTTTCGGCAGATTATGATTGGTGTATACGATGCATACAGGCCTCGAGGGCCGGCGACCGCTTCAATCTTAAGAGAGTGACGATTGATTATCTATCAGATGGGCTGACCGACCGCAATAAGAAAGCGTCGCTTTTAGAGAGATTCAAGATCATGACTGCCCATTATGGAGCCATGAAGGCTATAGGGGCTCATTTGAGTTTTATCCCACGTGCTATAAAAAGGGGAAAAATTTGAGGCATTTTCGAATTTTGAATTTGAATTTAATTTTGAATTTTGAGTATTTAATCAGACCTGTCAGACAGGTCGGACGTGTCTGAAAAATAATAATTATAAAAAATGGGAAAATTAAAAGCAATGGCAGCTTCATTATTGATAGCTGCTTCGACCATGACAGCAATGGCAGACAGCAATCCTTTCTTGGCACCTTATACCGCGAAGTATGAGATACCTCCGTTTGAGCAGATCAAGACATCTGATTTCATCCCGGCTATCAAAGCCGGCATCGAACAGCAGGAGCAGAATCTTGCTAACATCTTGCGCAACCGTGCGACACCGGATTTCGACAACACTATCGTGCCGCTCGAAAACCTTTCTCCGATTCTGGAGCGAGTGACAAGTGTCTTCTATCACTATGACAGTTGCATGAAGACCCCTGAGTTTGCTGCTATGGCAGAGGAAGCAATTCCTCTTCTCAATGATGCGCAGAATAAGGTGATGCTTAATCAGCAACTTTTTGACCGCATCAAGTCGATCTATGATATGCGCGACAAGATGGGCCTCACTCCGGTGCAGAAGCGTCTCGTTGAGAAATACTACCGTCAGTTTGCTGAGCAGGGAGCAGCCCTCTCTCCGGAGAAGAAAGAGCAGCTTATCAAGATCAATGATGAACTTTCACAGCTATTCATCCAGTTTAACAAAAATCTCCTCAACGCCACCAATGAATTTTTCGTGACTGTCTATGACAAGGCAGACCTTGCGGGGCTGCCCGAGAATGTTGTGGCTGCCGCTGCTGAGGAAGCCACTGCCCGTGGTCTTGACGGACTTTGGGTGTTTACACTCCGTGCTCCGAGCCGTCTTCCGGTGCTTGAGTCAGCAGACAACCGTGGCCTTCGCGAGGCAATCTACAAAGGCTATACGAGTCTTGCAAGCTACGGAGCAAACAGCAACTATCCCGTAATCGAGAAAATCGTAAAACTGCGTGCTGAGAAAGCAAAGCTTATGGGTTTTGATAATTTTGCACAGATGCAGACAGCGAAAGTGATGGCAAAGACTCCGGAAGCAGCTGAGAGCTTGCTTCTTCAGGTGTTTGAGCCGGCAGTGAAGCGTTCGCAGGAGGAAGTGGCAGACATGCAGGCTTACGTAGATGCAAATGGTGGAGGCTTCAAGATTGCTCCGTGGGACTATTATTACTATGCAGGAAAAGTCAAGGAGCAGAAGTTCGGACTCAGCGATGCTGACATCCAGCCCTATTTCTCTCTTGAAAATGTCAAGAATGGTCTGTTCTACTGTGCTGAGAAGCTCTATGGCATTAAGCTTGTGGAGATGCCGGATGCTCCCAAGTATATGGACGAAGTGACAGTCTACGATGTGCAGGATGCCAAGACAGGGGAGCATATCTCAGTCTTTATGACCGATTTCTTCCCGCGCAGCACAAAGGTGCAGGGAGCGTGGATGGAGCAGATGCAGCCTGCCGGGATGTATGAGGATGGCGTCATGAAGCGTCCGATCGTCTATAATGTCTGCAACTTTTCTCGCCCGGCAGGGGATGTCCCGGCTCTTCTGACTCTTGATGAAGTGGAGACAATGTTCCATGAGTTTGGTCATGGTCTTCAGGGAATGCTTGGACAGTCTAAATACAAGACTCTTGCCGGCACAAACGTAGACCGCGACTGTGTGGAACTTCCATCCCAGCTTAATGAGCATTGGGCAACTTCGCCTGAAGTGCTTCGTTATTATGCCAAGCATTATAAGACCGGGGAGCCTATGAGCGAGGAGATGATCCAGAAGATTCAGGATGCCGCTAAGTTTAACCAGGGCTTTATCACAACTGAGCTTGCAGGAGCAGCTCTTCTCGACTTGGCGTGGGGAGCGACCGACGGCGAGAACGTAGACGTACCGGGATTTGAGGCTGCCTTTGCAGAGAAGATCGGTATGCCGGACGAGATCACCTACCGCTATCGCTCGCCTTATTTCAAGCATATCTTCGGAGATGATGGCTATGCTTCGGGGTATTACACTTATCTTTGGGCACAGGTGCTTGAAGCAGATGCATGGGAACTCTTCCAGGATAAGGGAATCTTCGACAAGAAGACAGCCGAGGTCTATAAAAAGAATATCCTTGAGAGTGGCGACGACAAGGATGCTACGGAGCTTTTCAAGAACTTCCGAGGCCATAATCCTGATGCGAGCGCATTGCTTCGCTTGCGTGGCTTTGAAGAGGAAAAGCAAAAGGATGTGAAGGTGTATAAGGACAAGCACTAATTTGGACGGAATCTAAATTAGGTGTTGGTGGGTGAATAAATTGGCAGAAAGTTTGGAGGATTGTAGATTTAGGTTTAAATTTGCACTACAAAACGAGCTGATAACACTTATAAAATAACAAACCTTTAAAAGAATTACAATTATGGCTTATGTAATTGGCGACAACTGCGTCGCATGTGGCACTTGCCAGAGCGTATGCCCCACTGACTCAATCACAGAGGGCGATATCTACCACATCAATCCGGACACCTGCATCGACTGCGGCAGCTGCGCACAGGTTTGCCCGAGCGACGCTATCTCAGAAGGCTAATCTTCAGAGAATACGCAAAGCAGAAACACAGGGTGCTGAATTTCAAATTCAGTACCCTGTAAGTTTTTTGTGCATTGAAAAAAAATACGTAACTTTGCAGATATAATTTAACCATTGTGCGATAAGGTTATATATGTAAATTTATAAGTATAGTATGAATAAATTCAGATGGATTTTCTTTATTGTTGTGTTGTGCTTATCCTCGTGCCGGCAATCGTCAAGATATGATATGATTTTGGATAATGCGGAAAGGATTGCCATTGAGAATCCGGACAGTGCGCTATATATGCTTGATGCCATCGATCCTATTGAATTAGCTGTAGACTCTTTAAAAGCTAAGTATCATCTGATCAATGCATCAATCCATGACAGTCAGGGACATCTCATGCTGGCTGATTCGTTAATAAGGTTTTCTGCTGAGTATTATAAAGATAAGGATCCATATCGCGCCATAAGCAGTGCTACTTTGGCGGCCCTTTACGATTATTGGGTTCGTGGTGACATAAATGGTATTTATCAGCTTGATTCTCTGGCGAATCTTGTGAATCTGCCGGATAGTGTGGCTGTAATTCCTTTGGGCAAGAGGGCTTACTGGAGCAATAAGCTTTATGATGTAGCAGGAAACAGAACTGCAATAAAGAGACTGATTACTCTGGATAAGGACTCAGCATCTCAGTCATTATATAAGTATTGGCTTTATTTAGATTATCTATTTGACAATCAGAATGATTCAGCTCTCTTTATGCTTAATGACCTTATCAGACAGGCAGTGAATTCTAAGTCTTCTGAAGATCAATTCCGGTATGAGTATGAAAAAATAGGGGCGCTGGAAGAATCGGGTCGTTATTCAGAGAGTCTTGGGTTAGCGGATAAATTTCTTGAGAAAGCTCCCGGCAACTCGATAGAGCATTATATTCATCTATGGAAATCGTTAGCCACGTTTAATATGGGTAATAGGGACCAAGCAGTTCAGGAATTGGAAAAGGCGGACAGTTGTGCTTTAACAATTTCTGAAGCAGAAAGGGGATATTACAATAGTTTCGCTTATGTTCTTCATACAGTATTTGAATTCCAAAAGACAGGAAAATTAAAATTGATCTCTATTGCCCTTATAAACAACCGTCAGAAAGATAACCTCTTACGCACTCAATCCTTGCAGAAGGAGT
>CAMWLX010000151.1 GCA_947175225.1 uncultured Porphyromonadaceae bacterium | reverse complement strand
GCAAGCTCTAAAATTCTCACGCAAAGGGCGCAAAGGCGCAGAGTTTCAGTACATAAGGAAGCTTCGCGTCGCGGTTATAGCAAGCTCGCTAAGATTACAGGCTGCTTCGCATCGCCAGAGCTCGCAGAGAACAAGCGCAGTTCCTGCGCTAAGAGATTGCGAATCAATCTGCAAGAACAAGCGAAACTTAAATTAATTAACTTTAAATAAATAGATACAATTATGGCAGAAAATACGAACTTTCAAGTAGCGGATGGTATTAATTGCGCAATATTATCCAATCTTACCCTTATGGAAACATATCAAAATATTCTGGAACTGGATAAGTCCGGATATATAGACGTGGAGCCTTCCGATCTTGAATCGTCATTAGGTGATATTAGATATGCGGTAATGGCCTCGGCTATTGGAAAAATGCCTAATCGCTTGTCTGATGCAATGGATACGATTAGTGAGACTACTTCAAGTATATGCAGATCCTCTTCATGGTATGAGCATGGTAAGCTCTCGGAAAAGTTGATAATTTTTAAAGTCTTGTGCTCAAGGGATTCCAAATATCCTATAACAGCAGATGAACTGAGTTATATTTATAAATATATATCTGATCTTCCTGATAAAGTGGAAGTGAAATGGAGCGTTGGAGACGATCCCTCTCTTGGAGAAAAGGTAAAGCTTATATTTCTAACTTGCTTCTAATTGGCGTATATCAAACGAAAAGTAACTTAATCACAAGACAATATGTATAGGGTCGTAGCATTAGGATACCGTGCCGGAATGATTGTTGACCGTCTAAGGGCAAGAAACGATTACGATGATATCAGATTCGTGTATTGCAATACAGATAAAGACTTGTTGATGGAGTGGGGCAATGAGAACGATGAGCATATCCTGCTCACAAGTAAATCACAGTGTCGCGAAGCGATTCACGATGACAACGAACGGATGGCTGTGCTTGTTACCTGCTTAGGTAATGATTTTGATTGTTCGTGGAAGTATGCGGTTGAGATAATGGGAGAGCTTTGGGACTATGCAGACCATGCCTATTGCTTTGCTTCCATACCCTTCCCTGCAGGTGGGCAGAGAGGTCAGGCTGTTGAAATCTTCAATGAGTTGACTTGTTGGAGTGATGTAACCGTACTTCAGGATGACCTGAAGGAACCTTACAATCATGTCCCATACTTTATGGGTAAGGGATTGGTATGTTTGCTTGAGTCAGTACTGACTCATTACCATAAAGGGCGAAATTTCGATTTTCATGAGTTGCCATTCGGAGTATGGGCAACAGAGAAGCAGCTTATGATGGCCCTTACTGCCAAGTATTCCAATTATAAGAAAATGTCGGAATACTATAAAGCCGGCACCTTCACATTTCACGAAAGAACACAAAAGTATTGATCGGATTATTCGATGAAGTATGGCACAATAATTATTGGGCTGAAAATATAGCAGCTCTTGCGCATATATATTGTCGATTTGATTTTTATTTCGTAAATTTGCATTCTTAACTCTAACGGTTTACTATATGGGAGATGATATAATAAAGACAAGTGAAGAAATTTCATTTATAAATTGGGTTGAGTTCTTCAATCACCCCATACTTATTGATATATTAGATTCATATAAAGAAGCGTGTGATGAAGCTGAAAAGAAAGTTGGATTTAATATCTTTCGGATGCTTTCTGATTACTATTATCGCGAAAATTTTCATGGGGATATCCTTGAAATTTATCTTAATCCAGAAGGATATCATGGAGAAGGAGATAAGTTTCTACAACTGTTTTTGCTTAAATTCTTGGGAGAAGAAAAAAGTCGTCATTATAGCAGAAACTCTAAGCTATTCAGAGAATATCGAATTAATGGAAACAGGAGGATAGATTTTGTCATAGTAAATGAAAACGAAGATCACTGTGTAATTATCGAAAACAAACTCTATGATGCTCTTGATATGGACAATCAACTTCCGGCATATGTAGAGGCAATGAAAGAAAAATATGGCACAGACGACAAAGACCCAGTAGATGCAGTAATTTATCTTCCACTTAGTTCTGAGAAGAAGCCGGATAAAAGTACTTGGAAAGAAAATATTGAGCCTAAATTAGAAATAATTCCAGCTGAAAAGTTGATTAAGCTATGGCTGGATCCAAGTATAGGCAAATGTGAAAAAGTGGATAATCAAGTAATATTAAGACATTATAAAGAGTTATTGGAATCATTGAAACCAGAAATGGCAAAATACAAATCATCTATGGACTTATACGAATATATAAAAAGAGACAAAAACTTTGAGAAGGTACTTTTATTGAAAAACATGCTGAATAATTTAGGTAAACCTTTGGCAATAAGGCTTACTGAAAGACTAATTGAAAGTAACATAGTGTCTGATGCAGCAGATTGTGCAGCCGATTGTGAAAGTGGTAGAAAAATATGCCTTAAGAATGGTTATAGCTTATGGATTTACTGTGTTGAGGATGATAACATGGATTATATAATAAAAATTCCTGACTGTCAAAATGTATACATTGATCCAAGAACTTTGGATTGGCTACCTGATATTATTAAATGTAAGCTTCGTGTGGAAAATAACAAAGACAATCAACCATTTACCCATTTTAAACTTACAGAAGAAGATAAACTAATAGAAACTGTTGAAGCTATTGTAGAAGCTGCAAATAAGAAAACCAATATAACTAAAAACAAATGAATACAAAAGTTTCAAACTGGAACGGATATAACGTTTATGGAGATGTGAACGAAATAGCCGATCTTACAGATGTAAAAGCCTTCATCAAGATAGATGAAGAAGACGTGATGTCCATTCTTTCGCAGGATGGTACGAACTATGTGTCTGCGGAAAGAACTTCAACTCTGGAGGATGCTTTCAATCAAGCGGTCAAAAACCTTGGTTGTCCTCCCGAAAAGATCAGGGAACTCCTCATAGGTTTCCGTTGCGGTTCGAAACAGCCGGACATGATGGAGTTAACACGCCTCTCCTTATTCTTGACCGAGTTGAATCCCGAGCTCTCCGTTAAATGGGGAATCTGTCAGGACTCCTCTTTAGGAGAAGATTACAAAGTCATCCTTCTGGCTTCGATATGATTTAGGACATAGTAAAAAAGCAGGCTTTACAATAAAATGATGAAGGTGTGTTATTTATAACACACCTTCATCATTTTTTTACATTTATTGGCATTGCAAAGTCTTACAGATTAATCCAAAGCGGAATTCAGCGAGCAAGTCTCTGCCACCTTTGCTTACTTGTGCCTAAACTGTCATAATAACCTTATACTTTGCAAGCCCTTTGCCCGAGATTCATGGTCATGCACACATGCAATATATTCTCATGTAAATTTTGATAATGAAGATAAAGTTTTTCCCGCCACTGACAGATTTTGGCAGTCGCATGCGCTAATTTTGCATCGAAGTTTTAAACATCTTTAAATTATGCAAGTTTGGAAAGCAACTGCCGTCAAGTCCTATAATGACGGAAAAAGAAAAATCGCTCCAGGAATGAGCGTGGAGTTTACGACCGACTATAACTCTGATCCCAAAAGCGTTTGGACAGGAAACAGCACTAAACGAAGAATCGCACAGGAATTCGTTTCAAAGTATAACCTGTCCTGCACACCATCAGAGTTTGAATTTATAATTAACAATGTGAATTTTGAATACATTTTGTTATAGAAAAATATTAACTTTGTCTAAATTCATGCTGCAGCAAAACGTCGTTACAGCATGAATTAATAAAAACCAAATAATTACGAATGTTACGAAATATCTTTAATGTTATAGGGTCTATCTTTAATATACTGTGGAAAATTACCTCTCTTTTGATTGGAAAGAATCTCACAGATACAATAGAAGGCAGTCTTAACGATATCTTCAAAGTATTCAGAGGCAAATGAGCCCTTGCTAATTACTAACTTAATACTGTTGACTCATGCCCCAACTGATAGAATATAACGGAGAGCTTCTTAGGATTGTGCCAAAGGGAATCGAGTATTCCACCAATCAAGGTCTGACATGGCATATCAGATGCTATTCCAATAGTATTGACGGAGATTTTATCGATCTTCTTCAATTTGGCAATGAATTCTTTGCCATTATGTCAAAGAGAGGTCTGTTTGCTTCAAGCAATAGTGGAAAAACATGGTCTCAACGTGCACACTCGATTCCTCAATATGGAGAATTCTTGACTTTGAGTTCAGATGGTTCTAATCTTATTGCCACAACTTCTAAAGCCGGATTGTGCGTCTCAAGAGATGCCGGCCGTTCTTGGAGGAGGAGACAATAATCACTGACAAATTATAAAAGAATGACGGTAAAAGAATTATTCCAATCTCTTGAATAGGACTTTTGAATCCCCTACCTGCAAACGAATATAAGTTACGAGCAAAACAAATTAAACTGATCATAGACCTCCCTTATTGTAGGGATAAGTTAATAAGAAGAGAATTGAAAAGAGAAATTAAATCTCCTAATGAGGATCCGGGTCTTTCTTTAAAAGCTTGGAAATGGTTGTCTGATGTCGATAAACGACGTAATATAAAGCATAATCGCAGTAAACGCAAACGGGAATATCGTTTAAGAAATCGGTATGAAGATCTGCTAAAACTTTGCTGACTAAAATTCTTCAAAGCTGAGAATTAGTCCATAATTATATCATATCTTGCATCGGTTCAATTTTCATCTTCATAGACTCAAAATATTAAGGCTGATTCAAGAATTCTATAAATGTCAAAAGCTTGGGTATCTTGTCTTCGACAAGATACCCAAAAACAGAATGGGTGTTTATCAAGTCTCATTTTGATAGAATGAAAGTGACGAAGTCAGCAGACAGACTAAACGGCACTTCTGGAAAGGAGTTTTTGATGGCTTAGAATCACAGAGATTCTATTTCAGACTCAGAAAGTCCGGTGAAGGAGGCTATCATGGAAATACCCAAACCCTCCTTGAGCATCTTTCTAGCGATGGCCTTCTTTGCATCAGCCTCGCCTTCCTGATAGGCACCGCGAATCTGGTTGAGAGTGTCACGTGCGTTCTTGACATCCGCCTCGTAATGATAACGCTGTTCCGGTGTGAGCGTAGCCACGTTCGCGACCTCCGCAAGTCGCTTGAAAATCTCGCTGTTGCTCCTGAATGCCACTTCCTGCTTTATTCCCATATTCTTTATATTATAAATCCATTTATCATCCAAGTTCTTACATTCTTCCTCCCTCTTGTTGAAGAACGGTAACTGTACGAAAATATAACGTGTCTTTACACCAATGAGTTTGAATGTCTCTTCATCAAATGTGGCAGCCCTCACGATTGGCTTCCTGTCCAAAGCCGGCACATGGAAATTGCAGAGGAATACTCCGATAACTGGCTTGAGGGAATAGTCCCATTCCAATTCCTCCTCCTTCTTTCCGCGGTATCCTTGTTCAGCAATGCCTCGTGCCATATAGAAGGAAGCCCTGTCAATGAACTTCGGCTGGCTTGCCTTCTGCATCTCGACTATGAAGCGGTGCCCCGAGGATGTCTCGCACATGATGTCGTAACGGATAGATTTTCCATCCTTCCATTCAGATGAACGCTCGTTGTTGAGATATGACACAGTCTTTATTTCCTCAAAACCCTCATGACCGCATAGCAACGCATTGAGCAGGTCTACAAGTACCGGTTCGGATATCTTCTCCCTGCCGAAGAGCAGCTTGAAGCCTAAGTCGGAGGTCGGATCTATGTATTTTTCCATGATTTCGAGTATTTTTCACAAAGATATACTAAAATATTGAGATATCCAAATTCTTTTCATCGAAAATTTTTTATTAACTTTGTTGAAAAATTTAATTATGAAAAACTCCTAATTACGATGGACGAAGAAAAGTTCCCAACCCGTGACGGCGTAAGACACCTCACTGCTTGGGAGTTAGAAGATTACCTTCAGAAAATTCATTAGTAATTTGAATTTACACTTACCGTCTCAATCTTTTCCCATTCCGTATTGGCGATTATTCTTTTCAGTGCATCTTTGCCTATCTCATCAGAATAAGGTAGCCTAAGTTGGCTACCTACATCCTTATCCTGCATGTATCTGTAGGCATAAGGGGTGATTTCCACGAAATCAGTTTCCTTAAGGATGCCAAGAATATGATCTACTTCCCCTAATTCAACATTTATTCCGGCGTTCTTCAAACCTAATACAGCTTTGAGACATTGATCCAGATTCCAATAACTGCTTGTTGAAAGGTGAAAAATCCATTTGCCATCTACGTGGTGTGGGTACATGTGTACTCTTGCGTAGACGATATCAAAACCATGATAACCAGATACAGCTTTCATCCATTCCTTGAAATCTTCTTCAGAATCCAGCCCATAGTCCTTAGCCTCATGACCTTTGCTGGAATGTCTGAATACCTCAATATCATCACCAGTGTGAGGTCCATAGACAGCTTCATAGCCAATCCTCCAATACCTCATATATTGGCGCAAAGTCATTTCTGCAAATTGCGTAGGGGGTTCCTGTTCCTCGTAAATACTTATGGCTTTTCGGACATCAATTCCTTGCAGTCGATGGTTTGGAAGTATGTTATTCAGAATCGAGCGTCTTATCAACCCTGTTCTTCTATAAGGGCTGAGGTATTTTTCTACATAAGTATTGTATTGGGTGGGATTGGACGTTATCTTTTCCACCAAGTTTTTGATGTATGATTCAAGTTTTAAAAACTTAGGCAGCAGGTAGTCCTCATCATACCATTGATTAGAGTTATGATTCTCCTTGTCGCAAAACGCATGATGGTCGAAAGTGTCGCCTGTCATATAAAGATAGTGGCAATCATTGTAAACCGCAGTGGTGATCCTATACCATTCCCACTTCTTTCCCTTGACTTCAAACCATAGGGATCTCCGTTCGTCATCACCCAAGCTCGAAAGCCGGCTCATCAGCTTATGAATCCGACAAATAACTTCTCCACATTTATCACGAACAGAAATGAATTCAAGTCGATTGCATTCGGGTAGAGAACGAATGTCTGATTGGGTTAAGGCATTTTCCCTATAGTATTTCTTTTGATCATTGATTTTCATAATATGCATGTTGATAGTTTTTTGCGCCTTAGCGCGGTTGGAGTTTGTATGTGTCCATAGCTAATCATGGTGGAGAAGGTAGAAACCAGTATGGACACGAAAAAAACGACTGTCGGAAAGATTGGCAGTTCCTTTCCGACAGTCGTTTATATCTTGAAGTTTATTACACTCAGTATAAACTAATCTGATTCAGTGTGAATGCTGAAACAAGAATGTCGGAATTTGCCGCCGCACGGATTGATGTCTGTTGTCGGAGCGAACACATACACCATACATTCAAAGCCCTGCGGACATTGAATGCGGCTATTGATGAGTATATGATAATTCCTTTTTAACATTTGTTTCAGATTTGGGTCGCAAAATTAATATAATTTTCTGAATTCACCAAATAATCCTCATGATATTTCCGAAAGTCGTCCCTTTTATACATATTTTACCCATTAATTCAATTTGAATTGTCACCCTTTAGGGGAAAGTTTTCTTAATTTCTTTCCCCTAAAGGGTGACATTTCTGTGTTCAGATATTCCATGATCTGCCAATGACGAAAAAAGTGTAGGTTGTATCGCAAAATGTGACAGCTTTTCATTAACTTTGCAGAAAAATTAATGGAATATGAACCAACTGCAGAAATATACTTGGCTTATCGACACCATCCGACGAGCCGGAAAGATTTCTCACAAGGATCTTTCTGAGAAATGGGAGCGTCACAAAGAATTAAGCGACTGCCGTCCACTTCACCGGGCTACTTTCAATCGCTGGCGTGATGCTA
>CAMWLX010000150.1 GCA_947175225.1 uncultured Porphyromonadaceae bacterium | reverse complement strand
GCTGCCGACCAGATCAACCGCCGTACAGAGTTCCAAGTGACAGCAATCGACACTGATTTTGAACTTTTGTAAGACTAATAAAAAAAATCTGAAATCTGGAAACTGAAATCTGGAAACTTTTTGGTGTTTTCAGATTTTTTTTGTATCTTTGCACAAACTATTGTCGTATGCAAACAGAGAAGCAAGTTATAATCGACGGTCTGACTTTCGTGCCATATCTGACGCGAGAGGAGATCGCCACCCAGGTAAAGCGTGTAGGAAAAGAGATTGCAAAGGATTATGAAGGGAAAGCCCCTATATTTCTTTGTGTATTGACGGGTGCATTTGTCTTTGCATCCGACCTAATACGATCCACTGGCATCAACGATGCAAAGATAACTTTCATAAGATACAAATCATATGAAGGGACATCTTCCACAGGATCCGTAAAACAGATCATTGGACTGACCGACGATATCAAGGGTCGCGATGTAATCATCATCGAAGATATCGTAGATACCGGCCTGACGGCTTGCAGAATGATTGAAGACCTGAAGAAGCAAAATCCGGCTTCGGTGAAGTTTGCCACTCTCCTCTTCAAACCGGAAAGCAGTCAGACTGGATTTGTCCCTGACTACATTGCTTTCAAGATTCCACCGAAATTCATAATTGGATACGGACTTGACCTTGACGGAAAAGCCCGCAATATTCCTGACATATACGTCATTAAGGAAGATTGAACAACTTTACCTAACCAGACACAAATCAGCAAAACCATGTTGAACCTTGTATTATTTGGTGCCCCCGGCAGTGGGAAGGGCACACAAAGCGAGAAAATCATTGAAAAATACGGACTCCACCACATCTCTACAGGAGAAGTGCTCCGAAAACAGATAAAAGAAGGCACAGAACTCGGAAAAATCGCCGAATCATACATCAGTAAAGGACATTTGATTCCCGACGACCTTATGATCGACATCCTGAGGCAGGAACTAAAATCCCTTCCAAAAGACAGCAACGGAGTCATCTTCGATGGATTTCCTCGTACAATTCCACAGGCGGTGGAACTCGAAAAACTTCTTTCCGAAAATGGAACTTCGCTGACAGGAGTTGTGGGTCTTGAAGTTCCGGAGGAAGAGCTCGTGGCACGTATGTTAAAACGTGGGGCCGAGACTGGACGAGCCGACGACAATATGGATACTATCCTCAATCGTCTGAAAGTCTATCACAATCAGACGGAACCATTAAAGGAACATTATCAAAACAAAGGATCTTATATCCAGATTGACGGACTTGGACATGTAGATAATATCTTTTCGTCTATCGCTTCTGCAATAGATCAAAAGAAGATATAAGGGATTATTTCAAGGATTCGGGGAAGAACCAATAAAATAGAAATGGAACAAGAAGAAATACAACAGAAAGAATACGCAGCCGACAATATCCAAGTGCTGGAAGGACTTGAGGCCGTGCGTAAGCGTCCGGCCATGTATATAGGCGACATCTCCGGCAGAGGTCTTCACCACCTCGTCTATGAGGTGGTCGACAACTCTATCGACGAGGCTCTTGCCGGATTTGCTTCGGATATACGGGTTACTATACTTGAGGATAATTCAATCCGCGTCGACGACAATGGACGTGGCATTCCGGTAGACATGCATGAGAAAATGCATAAGCCAGCCCTTGAAGTAGTGCTGACTGTGCTTCATGCCGGAGGCAAATTTGACAAGGGTTCATACAAAGTGTCAGGCGGACTCCATGGTGTGGGCGTGAGCTGCGTAAATGCACTCTCTGATTACCTTCGGGCCGAGATCCACCGCGATGGTAAAGTGCATATGCAGGAATATGCTTATGGCAAACCGACTTGCGACCTCCAAGTAATCGGAGAGACCGACCATACAGGAACCACCATCATATTCCACCCCGATGCAAGCATATTCACAGAGACAGTCTACGACTACGAGACGCTTGCCAATCGCCTTCGCGACTTGGCATACCTCAATGCCGGAATTACCCTGACACTGACTGACGAGCGTTTCAGAGATGAAAACGGCAAACCTCGCACTGATAAATTTCACAGTGAAGAGGGTCTGAAAGAGTTTGTAAGATACATCGACCAAGGCAAGGAACCGCTCATCGATGATATAATCGACCTCAAGACAGAGCGCAACGGTGTTCCAGTGGAAGTGGCTATGACCTACAACACATCTTTCAACGAGAATATCTACTCTTATGTCAACAATATCAATACAGTTGAAGGAGGCACACATCTGACCGGTTTCCGCCGTGGCCTGACCACTACACTAAAGAAATATGCAGACGACAATCATCTTCTCGACAAGTTGAAGATTGAGCTTTCGAAAGATGATTTCCGTGACGGACTGACTGCTGTGGTGTCTGTAAAAGTTGCTGAGCCTCAGTTTGAAGGACAGACAAAGACTAAGCTTGGCAATAACGACGTCATGGGAGTCGTGCAGACCGCAGTTAGCGAGGCTCTCAGAAACTATCTTGAAGAGCACCCGAAACAGGCTCGTGCTATTGTAGACAAAGTGATACTTGCAGCCACAGCGCGCCACGCCGCCTACAATGCTCGTATGAAGGTGCAGAGGAAGTCGCCCCTTTCCGGAGCCGGACTTCCAGGTAAATTGGCAGACTGTAAGAGCCGGGATGCAGCTGCGTGCGAGATATTCCTTGTCGAGGGTGACTCTGCAGGCGGAAGTGCCAAACAAGGACGTAATCCTAACTACCAGGCTATCCTTCCTCTTCGAGGCAAAATCCTCAATGTAGAGAAAGCTATGGAGCACAAAGTGTTCGAGTCGGAGGAGATCGTCAATATGTTTAAGGCTCTCGGCGTGACAATCGGAACTGAAGAAGACTCCAAGGAGCCAAATGTATCAAAGCTCCGCTATCATAAGATCATCATTATGACCGATGCCGATGTTGACGGTGCTCACATTGCAACCCTCTTGATGACCTTCTTCTTCCGCCGCATACGCCCGATCATTGACAATGGCTATCTTTACATCGCCACTCCCCCACTATATAAGTGCACTTTGAAGGGCAAGAAAAATGTCTTCGAGTATGCGTGGACAGATCAGCAAGTGCAATCATTTGTTGACCGCCACTGTGGAGGAGACCGAAACAAGTTTGTGCTTCAGCGCTATAAAGGTCTTGGAGAGATGAATCCTGAACAGCTTTGGGAGACCACTATGGACCCTGAAAACCGTATGCTGAAACGCGTCACACTGACTGATGCTGCCAGCGCAGACCATACATTTGCAGTTCTGATGGGAGAAGAAGTCGGTCCACGCCGCGAATTTATCGAGGAGCATGCTACATACGCTAATATTGACACTTAATTGCCTATTTATGCATATTATAAGAGTGGGGCTGTGATTAAATCACTGCCCCTCTCTGCATATAACATTTTTTAATTAAAACGAAACACTCTAAATTTGCATATATCACTTTTTTTTGCTAATTTTGCACTGAAAATGACACGGGTCCTTTTAGAGGCTTCAATATAGCCGAAAAAAGGTCTCATATTTTTTAACCCCATATACAAAACAACTGAAAACTCAAAACTGATAAATAAATATGGCTACTTATCTCACCAAAGAAGGATATGACAAGAAGATGGCTGAGCTTGCCGAACTCGAGGCGCAGCGTCCGGCCATCAAAAATGCAATCGCTGAGGCACGCGACAAGGGAGACCTCTCAGAAAACGCCGAATACGATGCTGCTAAGGAAGCACAGGGGATGCTTGAAATGAAAATCGCAAAGATTAAGGAGCTAATAGCTTCTTCCCGTATCATAGACGACAGCAAGCTCACCACTGATGAAGTCGGTCTGCTCAACAAAGTGACCATCAAGAATATGAAAAACGGCATGCAGATGACCTATACAATTGTCACTGAAAATGAAGCAAACCTGCGAGAATTTAAAATCGCTTCTTCTACTCCTATCGCAAAGGCTCTTATGGGCCATAAGGTAGGCGACAAGGTAAAGGTGGATGCTCCTGTAGGAGTCCTTGATTTTGAAATTCTTAAAATTGAACTCTGATCATGACTATCTTCTCAAGAATAGTAGCAGGGGAAATCCCCTCTTACAAAGTGGCAGAAGACGATCGCTACTATGCATTCCTTGACATCAACCCCCTGCAATGGGGACATACACTCGTAATACCGAAGCAGGAGACTGATTATATCTTCGATCTTGACGATGAGACTCTTGCCGGGCTGCAGGTATTTGCCAAGCGAGTTGCTAAGGCCATCAAGGCTGCAATACCTTGTAAGAAGGTTGGTCAAGCAGTGCTTGGACTCGAAGTGCCGCATGCCCACATACACCTTGTGCCACTCACGACTGAGGGAGACATGGATTTCAAGAAGAAAATCGAAAATCCCAATCCCGCTGAAATGGCACATATAGCTGCAGCCATCGCTGAAAAATTCGAATAAGCTGCCAGATAAAATGCATATAAATGAAGACCGGTCTTAATCTATAGACCGGTCTTTTGCGTTATACCATTAGGGTCAGACAAGTCTGATCTGTCGGACTTGTCTGACTAAACTGTATACCTAAAACTTAAACCATGGAAATACTCAACTTTATAAAAATCTATGAAAAAAGCTTCGTCGATAATTGGGATCTCCCGGCCTTGACCGACTACACTAAAGGAGATACCATTACTTACGGCCAATTAGCACAATCAATAGCTCTTGCACATACATTCTATAAAGCCATTGGAATAAAGCCTGGCGACAAAATTGCACTATGTGGAAAAGATTGCTCCGACTGGATACAGATATTCATGGGAGTGGTCACATATGGAGCAATAGTTGTGCCAATTCTTTCTGAATTCAATCCTATCGACATCGGACATATTGTGACCCATAGTGGAGCATCTGTGCTAATAGTGCAAGAATCTATATGGGAGCATATGGAGCCGGATTCCCTTACAAAGGTGAAGGCTGTCTTCTCTCTAAAAGGCCACGAAGTGCTTTATGAAGCAGAAGGTGCCGAAATCAAACGTCATTTCAGGCTGACAAGACGGCGCTTCAACCGTGCATATCCCAATGGGTACGGCCCGGCAGATGTAAAATATGCCGACCGTGAAAATTCTGAATTAGCAGAGATAAATTATACTTCAGGCACCACTGGCTTCTCAAAAGGAGTCATGCTGACTGGTGAAAACCTGGCCGGAAACGTGTGCTTTGGCATCGACAGCCAATTACATTTCAAATCGAGCCGGGCACTCACTTTCTTGCCGTTGGCTCATGCCTATGCCTGCGCCTTTGATATGCTTACACCTCTTGCTGTAGGAAGCCATATCACCGTGCTTGACAAAACCCCATCTCCACGAATCCTTCTGAAAGCTCTGGGAGAAGTGAAGCCTAACCTTATCATATGCGTTCCTCTGATTCTTGAAAAGATCTATAAGACTCAGATCCTACCTATGATTTCCAAGGGTCCTATTAGATGGACTCTTGCCGTCCCATTACTCGACAATCTCGTATACTCAAAAATAAGAAAGAAACTAATCGAGGCATTCGGAGGAGAATTTGAGGAAGTGATTGTAGGAGGAGCAGCCCTCAATCATGAAGTTGAGGAATTCCTACATAAGATAAAATTTCCTTTCACGGTCGGCTACGGTATGACTGAATGTGGACCACTTATCGCATATACTCCTTGGCGTGAATTTATACCCGGAAGTGCCGGACGTACGCTGCCTACAATGGAATCAATGATCATGAGCGAAGATCCGGAGAATATTCCGGGTGAAGTATGCGTAAAAGGGGCCAATGTAATGAAGGGGTACTACCGCAATCCCGAAGCTACCGAGGCTGTTCTTGATGAAAAAGGATGGCTCAAAACTGGCGATATGGGCACTCGATTGCCCGATGGAACTCTCTTCCTTCGCGGACGTAATAAGACCATGCTTCTCTCAGCAAGCGGACAGAATATATATCCGGAGGAAATCGAAGCTAAGCTCAATAATATGCCGTTTGTAGCAGAGTCTCTTGTCGTGGAGCGTGATGGGAAACTGGTAGCTCTTGTTTATCCTGACTATCCGGCACTTGATAAATTTGACCTTGCCAGTACAGACTTGGGCGAGAAGATGGAAGAAACAAGAAAGGAGCTCAACCGATTGGTGGCTCCTTATGAACAGATCTCGAAGATCCAGCTTATTCCAAATGAATTTGAGAAGACTCCCAAACGCTCCATCAAGCGATTCCTCTACTCCTGACAATTGAGAATATCAATTGATAAGGATAATGAAGATTTATATGAGAGATACGAAAAGATAAGTCTCCAATTCAAAATTCAAAATTAAACATCAGTCTCTTCTGAAAATATCTCTCGTGTAGACTTTGTCTGCTACATCATCGAGGACGGAGTCGTAGCGATTAGCGATAATGGCTTGCGACATTTCCTTAAATTTATCAATATCATTGACGACGGTGCTTCCAAAGAAGAAAGTGCCGTCTTCAAGTGTTGGCTCATAGATGATCACTTGAGCTCCTTTAGCCTTAATACGCTTCATGACGCCCTGAATACTTGACTGACGGAAATTGTCGGAATTCGACTTCATTGTCAAGCGATATACGCCGATGACGGGAGCGGAACGTTGCAAGTTTTCAGGTTTACGCTTTCCGTAGGCGTGCGGATAATGATTGTTGGAAGTATAGTCATACCAACCAGCCATTTTCAGCACCTGGTCGGCAATGAAATCTTTGCGTGTGCGGTTTGACTCCACGATGGCAGACATCATATTCTGTGGCACCTCCGCATAGTTGGCAAGAAGCTGCTTGGTATCCTTGGGCAGGCAATACCCTCCATAACCAAAAGATGGGTTATTATAATGCGAACCAATGCGAGGATCAAGACCGACACCATCTATGATAGCCTTTGAATCGAGACCTTTCACTTCTGCATAAGTATCAAGCTCATTGAAATAGCTGACACGAAGAGCAAGATATGTATTAGCGAATAGTTTAACAGCCTCAGCCTCTTTCATGCCCATATAAAGGACCGGAATGTCTTTTTTTAGAGCACCCTGCTCAAGTAGCCCTACAAACGTATGGGCAGCCTCTTCCATCGCCTTTATATCCGTGACTTTGAGGATTGCATCATTTTCTTTTGCATATCGCTTATCTTCGATAATCTTTGGGACACCGGCAATGATACGCGATGGATAGAGATTATCATAGAGAGCCTTTGACTCACGAAGGAATTCCGGGAAAAACATGAGATTGAATTCCGGGACTCCTGCATTTGAGTATTTCATATATAAAGAGCGACAATATCCTACAGGAATTGTAGACTTGATGACCATAACCGCCTTAGGATTGACCGAAAGGACAAGGTCAATGACATCTTCAATGCAATGTGTATCGAAGAAGTTGGTCACTGGATCATAATTTGTTGGAGCGGCTATCACCACAAAATCAGCATTTTTATAAGCCTCCGCTCCATCGAGAGTCGCTACAAGATCGAGATCCTTCTCTTGAAGGAATTTCTCTATATAGTCATCTTGTATTGGTGATATACCTTTATTAATCATGTCTACTTTTTCCGGAATAATGTCGACAGCAGTCACATGATTGTGTTGCGCAAGAAGCGTTGCAAGCGATAGTCCGACATAGCCAGTGCCGGCTACAGCTATGTTATATTTATTCATATCCAACTGTAATAATTAATATTTTAACTTATATATAACGTCAAATCTTCCTAAAAATTGATTTTAACATTATTTTTTTGAAATTTTCATTAAATTTATTTGTAGTATCAAAAAAATTTATTAATTTTGCACGTGTGTTTTTCATAGTATTAAATTAAGATTAAGGTTTCGGTCTAATTCTTTGTGAAAAGAGTT
>CAMWLX010000149.1 GCA_947175225.1 uncultured Porphyromonadaceae bacterium | reverse complement strand
CTACTGGTGGGAGGCTATGACCATGCTCCACGACAACATCGTCGGCATCGACTCAGCCATATTCATGCACCCCACAATCTGGAAAGCTTCCGGACACGTTGACGCTTTCAACGATCCTCTTATCGACAACCGCGACTCTAAAAAACGCTATCGTGCCGACGTGCTTATCGAAGACGAGATTGCCAAAATCGACGACAAGATCAACAAGGAAGTGGCAAAGGCTGCAAAGCGATTCGGCGACGCTTTTGATGAGGCTCAGTTCCGCAGCACAAATGCTCGTGTTCTCGAACATCAAGCTAAACGCGACCTGCTTCATCAGCGTTTCTCTGACGCTATGAACGCCAACGATCTTGCTGAACTGAAGCAGATTATTCTCGACTATGAGATCGTTGACCCTATCAGCGGCACCAAGAACTGGACCGACGTGCGCCAGTTCAACCTTATGTTCAAGACAGAGATGGGCTCCACAGCCGACGGCGCAATGAATGTATATCTACGTCCGGAGACAGCTCAGGGCATCTTCGTGAATTATCTGAATGTGCAGAAGACAGGACGTATGCGCATCCCATTCGGTATCGCTCAGATTGGCAAGGCTTTCCGCAATGAGATCGTTGCCCGTCAGTTTATCTTCCGTATGCGTGAGTTCGAGCAGATGGAAATGCAATTCTTCGTTCGTCCGGGTGAAGAAATGAAATGGTTCGACTATTGGCGTGCTACGCGCCTCAAATGGCACAAGGCTCTTGGCCTTGGAGATGCAAAATATCGCTATCACGACCACGAGAAATTGGCTCACTATGCAAATGCCGCTACCGACATTGAATTTGAAATGCCGTTCGGATTCAAGGAAGTGGAAGGCATCCACTCACGCACAAACTTCGATCTCAGCCAGCATGAAAAATTCTCCGGCAAGAAGATACAGTATTTCGACCCTGAGCTCAACCAAAGCTATGTGCCATACGTAATCGAAACTTCGATTGGAGTAGACCGTATGTTCCTCAGCGTCTTCTGCAGCTGCTACGAAGATCAGGACCTCGGCAATGGCGACCGTCGCGTTGTGCTACATTTCCCGCCTGCTCTCGCTCCGGTGAAGTGTGCAGTCCTTCCTCTTGTGAAGAAAGATGGTCTTCCTGAAAAGGCTCGTGAGATCCAGCACAAGCTCCGCTTCGACTTCACTTGCCAAGTGGATGAAAAGGATTCAATCGGCAAGCGTTATCGCCGTCAGGATGCAATCGGCACTCCATATTGTATCACAGTAGACCATCAATCACTTGAAGACAACACCGTCACACTCCGTCATCGCGATTCAATGGAGCAGGAACGTGTCAATATCGACGACCTCGAGAAGATTCTCGCCGAGAAAGTATCCCTCAATTCTCTCCTCAAGAAACTCCTCTGATTGCTTCGTCAAAGGTCCTTAAAGTCCTTAAGGACCTTAAAGACTTTAAGGACTTTAATCAAATAAGAATAAAGATATGAATAAAATAATCCGCAAGATAGCTCTCGCTTTAGTAGCCATCTTCGCAATGTCGACCCTCTCCAGCTGCAACTATAACTCTCTCGTAGAGCAGGAGCAGAGTGTCGATCAGGCTTGGGCGCAGGTTGAAAACCAATATCAGCGTCGTGCCGACCTTATCCCGAATCTCGTCAATACCGTCAAGGGTTATTCCGAACACGAGAGCGAGACATTCATCAAAGTGACGCAGGCACGTAGCGGTCTGACTGAAGCTTACAATGCAGCTGAGTCTGTAGAGAATCCTCAGCAGAACATCCGGCAGTTTCAGGAAGCTCAGAGCAAACTGAAAGGTGCGCTCGACATATATGTCAATGCTGTCAAGGAAGCTTATCCCGACTTGAAAGCTAACCAAAACTTCATCGACCTTCAGACACAACTTGAAGGCACTGAAAACCGTATCGCCACAGAGCGAGAACGCTACACTCAGGCTGTAAAAGCATACAATACATCCATAAAGAAATTCCCAACCACAATCTATGCCGGTTGGTTCGGTTTCAAGGAGAAGGAGCAGTTTAAAGCTGAAGCCGGCGCTAACAAGGCTCCGAAGGTAGAATTCTGATCAAAAAAATAATCATGGGGACCCATGCGAATCCATGCGATCCCATGCGACCCCATGATAAATCAACAAAGACTAAATGAACATAAAAAAATATCTTAGTCTTGCTGCTGCAGCACTAATAATCTCGCCGTTGGTGACTTCCTGTCTCGGCAATGATGATAAATCTTACGACTATACGGACTGGATCTATCAAAACGAGACATACATGACAAGAATGGAAGATACTGTGGCAAACGGCAAAAAAGTCTATGAGAAGATCTCTCCGGTATGGGCTCCCGGAGTTTACATCCTCGCTCAGTGGCACAACGACCGTAGCCTGACAGCGTCAAAGCTTGTCCCTATGGACAATTCAACGTGTGAAGTGGTCTATGAAGGCTACTATGTCAATGGAACGCTTCTCGATGCAAGTTATAATCATAGTTCCGATAGCATATATAGTTGCAAGCCAAATCAAATGATCGTTGGTTTCTGGACAATGCTGACTAATATGCATGTTGGTGACTCTGTCACTTGTGTGATCCCTACGACTGCTGCATATGGCGCTTCAAGCACAAGAGTAGTGCCTTACTCTACCCTTATCTATAATCTGAAACTCAAGGCGATCTCAGCCTATGAAGTGTCTAAAAAATAATTCTTTTTCATAAACGATTGATATAATGAAGCATAAATTTGCCACGGTATTTGCCGTGTCAGTGGTCGCCCTCTCATTCTCTACAATGAGGGGCGATGACGCATCTGTAAAGTTTGATGTATTTAATGTTTCTCCTGAAGTAAGCCTGCAACTCCCTGTCTTGCCTGCCGATTCCGCACTCAGGGCAATGAATTCTTTTTCAAATGAGAAACTTTTAAAGTCGGTAAATAAAAAACTCGGTAAACCTTTCTCAGACTGGACAGAAGTGAAGGCAGACACATCTCTGAGCGTCCGTTTCCCTAAAGCTACAGATGGAGCTGTCTTGAGGACCCTCGCCACTCGTCTTCGTCCGGACAGGTTTGTCAAAGGCACTCTGCGTCTTAAATCAAATGTAATTGCCGAACTTTCGGATGCTCACGGTAGCCTTTTGACGGTGAGTGAGGCTGATTCTGTGCCTTCTTGGGATCGCACCAACATCAGCCTTGAACCCGCAGAAACTGCTGATTTATTCATTTCGTTTATTTCGTTTCCGGAGGATCCGGATGGTCCCTGCTTGCAATTGGAATTTGAACCTGACGATGGTTTTGAAGAAGTTGAGTTGGCTATGGGTCCGGCTGTCTCCACTCGTTTCCGCGTCGATGAGTCAGCACTCGGCACTCGAGTGAGCCGCTCTTCAATTTCTCCCGACGGAAAATATATGATTGTTTCATATTCCACTATGTATGGGCAAGACAACCGTCGCTCATGGTCGGAGCTTTTGGATTGTGCTACCGGGAATATCGTAAATGCAACATTGCCAAGAGGTGCCTTCTGGCTGCCTAAGGGGAGTGCCATTGGTTATATAGTGACTACTAATGACACGTATTCCCTATATTCCCTTGATGCTGCTACCCGGAAAAGGACTCTATTGGCATCAGAATTGCCGGAAAGCAACTTCTCTATCAGTCCTGACTGTTCCTTCCTGATCCTACACAAGCTTGTAGAGGGTCCCAAAGACTCCGGACCCGTAAATCGTCTCCGTGATCCCGACGACCGGCTTTCAGGACATCGTAACAGATATTATCTTGAGAAATATGACCTGAAGACAGGCGTAAGGCAACCTATTACTTACGCTGGAAATACAACTTCACTATATGACATATCTCCGGATTCAAAGAAAATCATCTATGGGTCTTCATCGGAAGATATGACTCTCTTCCCATTCTATTTTCAGGATATAATTGAGATGGATCTGACCACTCTTGCTACCGACACTCTGGCGAAGCATGAGTCTTACTTCAATTCTTGCACATATTCTCCTGATGGAAAGCAACTTTTCATTACAGGAGGTCCTGAATCATTCAATGCAATCGGTAAGAACAATGGCGGACACAAATATAGCAACGACTACGATGTGCAAGGCTATATTATGACTATCGCTGACAAGTCGATTCGTCCGATGACCAAAGATTTCAATCCATCCATTGAGGGAAGTCCGATATGGAATCATGCCGACGGGCAAATATATATGAGGGCTACCGATGGATTTACGCTTAATGTGTATATACTTGATCCGAAATCAGGAAATATCGCAAAGCTGAATTTTGGAATGCCTTACATTTCTAATTTCTCCATTGGTGACAATGAGTCTAAATGGCTTTCTGCTGTAGGCTCCGACTATCATTATGCTGGAAGATGTGAGATACTCGACCTCAAAAATGGCAAGACAAGGCTTATTGATGATCCATATTCCGGTGATTATGCAGATATGCAAGTGGGAGAGGCTTCCTCGTGGAGCTACAAAGCTTCTGATGGCACTACGATCGACTGTATGCAGGTGCTCCCTCCCGATTTTGATCCAAAGAAGAAATATCCTTTGATTGTATATTATTACGGAGGTTGCTCACCTTGCCAGAGATACCTCAGTGTTTATGACCCACAGATATTTGCCTCTCGCGGGTATGTAGCCTTGGTGATCAATCCTTCAGGTGCCTACGGATATGGACAGGAGTTCTCCGCACGCCATGCCAATGCATGGGGAGATAGGACTGCCGATGATATTATCGAAGGAGTCAAGGAATATTGCAAGACACATGACTTTGTCAACGATAAGAAAATCGGGTGTCTGGGCGCAAGCTATGGCGGATTCATGACAGAATATCTCCAGACAAAGACCGACATATTCGCTGCGGCTGCTTCTCATGCCGGAATCTCTAACGTGACATCTTATTGGGGAGAAGGGAACTGGGGTTATTCTTATAACACTGTAGCAGCCCCGGAATCCTATCCTTGGAACAATCCCGATCTTTTCACTAAGCATGGAGCGCTCTTTAATGCTGATAAGATACACACTCCGTTGCTTCTGCTGCATGGAAAAGTAGACACAAACGTGCCGATAGGGGAGAGCATCCAGCTTTTCAATGCACTCCGCATACTGGGACGCGACGTAGAGTTTGTGCAAGTAGATGGCGAAAACCACATCATCACAAACCACGACAAGCGTCGCCCATGGCATGCTACCATCATGGCCTGGTTTGCCAAGCACCTCCAAGACGATCCCTCCTGGTGGGACTCCCTCTACGGAGATTAATAGAGAATTTTGAATAGATGACTACACATCAGCTCGGAGAGCTGATAATTATGAAGAAACCCCAGGCTTTAGCCTGGGGTCATTTAAAAAAGCTCAGTAGCCTCGGAGAGGCGATTTATGATTATGTCTATGAACATCAAGATATATTCCATTCTTTTATCATTGTTTTTGTCCTTATCCATATCCGCTGCCACCAATCCTAAGCGAGAATTCCGTGGCGCATGGCTCCACATCATAGGCCAGTCGCAATATATGAATACTCAGCAGAAGGGTTCAGCCCGGCTGAAAGCTTATATCTCCGACCAAATCGATCGTCTGCATCGTGCCGGTTGCAATGCAGTGATATTCCAAGTACGTCCTACTGCCGATGCCGCATACATCAGCGACATTGAGCCATGGTCGAGTTGGATCACCGGCAAGCGTGGAGTAGCTCCGGCTCCTCTTTGGGATCCTCTTGAATTTGCCATTGAAGAAGCGCATAAACGGGGTATGGAACTGCACGCATGGCTGAATCCTTATCGCGTGACTTCATCTCCTAAAGAAGTGCTCCCTGCCGACCATATCTCAAAGAAACATCCTGAAAGATTTTTCAAATACGACGGTAAGATCTTCTTTGATCCGGCATATCAGGAAAACCGGGATTATATATGCGAAGTAGTGAAGGATATCACTACTCGTTATGATGTGGATGCAATTCATATCGACGATTATTTCTATCCATATCCTGTAGCCGGAGTTCAAATTCCGGATGCTGCATCTTATAAAAAGTTTGGTGAGGGAATGAAACTTGACGACTGGCGCCGTCATAATGTCGATCTCCTGATTGAGCAGATGAATAAGACCATAAAGGATACAAAACCCTGGGTGCGTTTCGGAGTCAGTCCTTTTGGAATATGGAGAAATAAAAAGACCGACCCCCGTGGTTCTGATTCCAATGGACTTCAAAACTATGACGGTCTTTATGCAGATGTGCTTCTTTGGGCTAAAAACGGATGGGTAGATTATCTCGCTCCTCAACTCTATTGGACTCTTGATTTCAAGGCAGCTCCGAGCCGGCATCTTGCTCATTGGTGGAATGATAATTGCCATGGCGTAGATCTGTTTATTGGTCAAGACGTGCAGCGCACCATGAACAATGCCGACCCCAAGACCGGAGATTCCAACGAACTTGCCACAAAAGTAAAATTATCGCGCGATTTGCCAAATATTAAAGGAAATGTATGGTGGCACGGATATTGGGTCACAGGTAATATGAAAGGAGTTGCAGATTCTTTGGCATACGTGCATCAGAATACGGTCGCTATCCCTCCTGCATATGGAAATCAGAAAGAGTCACCTGCTCCCGTCAAAAATTTAAGGATGGCCAAAAAAGATGGTAAAATATATCTTGAGTGGGATTCAGACTCACATAAACAGAAGGCAACGGATCAGATCCGGTTCGTGATCTATTCATTCCTTGAAGATGAAGAAATCGACCTTGACAATGTGGAGGCTATAATGTTGATGACACCTAATAAGGAATATCTCGTATCTGAAAGCGATGATGAATCTGAAGTGAAGGGAATGCGCTTCGCTGTCACGGCCCTCGACCGAAACAATCGAGAATCCGCCCCTATTGAAATCACATTGTAAAGACACAGATGTGTATGCCTTGCATAAATTATTTCAAATTGCGCGAAGCCGCTCCCGCCCGAAGCTCTGCTTCAAGCTGATTGCGCCCCTATTCAGAGTCGCGAAGCCGTTTCCGCCCGAAGCTCTGCTTCGTATCCATTCCATTCATTTCCAAAGCATCATAAAATTTATATGAAAGATTTTTTAGATGAGCAAGCCGCCCTTATAAACCGTCCCGAGTTCATACCCGAAGACCCGGTGCAGTTCCCTCGCCGCTTCGACAGACTCCAAGACATCGAAATAGTCTCACTCTTAGCATCCCACATAGCATGGGGCAAACGAACCATGATCTGCCGCGATGCAGAGCGTCTATTAGCTCTGATGGATCATGATCCCTATAATTATGTGATGGATGAAGGCTATCTCGACCTCGACCCGGCTCAAAACATCCACCGCACATTCTTCGCGCGCGATCTTCAACATCTGCTGACAGGTCTACGCGAAATATATAGCCGTTATGATAGCCTTGATGCATTCTGTGCAGCGATCAAAGCTGCCGACGACCCTGCTCCGGCATGGAAGTTGGTAGAAGAAATGCAAAAGATAATCACAGATGCAAATGGGGGAGTGGTGGCAAAACGAGGTCTTCCAAACAATCTAAAGCAGACAGCTCTCAAACGAGTGAATATGGCTCTGCGTTGGCTTGTAAGAGACGATGGTATAGTAGACATGGGTGTTTGGAAATCCATCCCGAAATCAAAGCTATATATCCCTCTCGATGTGCATGTAGGCAACACAGCTCGTGACCTCGGACTTCTCACACGCAAGCAAGACGACCGCAAGGCTGTCGAGGAGCTGACATCCATCTTACGCACCTACCGTCCCGATGACCCGGCATACTACGACTATGCCCTCTTCGGCATCGGAGTCAACGGCAAAGAAGATCGCCCCATGCGCGTCAAAGCATAGGGTAGTTAGCGCACTCCGTGCGCGTCATTACGTGTCAAAGCATAGGGTAGTCAGCGCACTCC
>CAMWLX010000148.1 GCA_947175225.1 uncultured Porphyromonadaceae bacterium | reverse complement strand
CTTTGCGCCCAAATTTTCCATCTGAACCACAGCGATAATCTCAGAAAAATTACTACTTTTGCAATTAAGTAACGCATATCTGAAAATGACCAGTCAGTAAACAGAAAAAGACATACGGCGCGAGCCGAAAACCTTTGAGAACATCCTTGTAGTCGTTACAGGCGTTCTTTGCAGTTGCAAAGCGAGCATAGCTCGATAAGGTCGGCCTTCAGATGCTACTCGGATGTTCTTGCTTATAATATGATAGACCCGCAGGTTGACATAAAAGAAAATGACATTTTCGAGCTATCGCCCGAATTACTTAACACTCTGCTCAAAGACCACACTTTGAGTACCGATGAGTGTCAGGTAAATATATTTTGGGCTACCGATAGCTATTCCCATCGTGGAACGGGCTATCAGTATGCCGACCAAATCACCATTGACTCCATTACCGGCGACAATGGTAATGTCATAGTGCCTCGAGCTGTAAAGTCTCGTCAGGAGCAACAACAGCGTAGCCGTGAAATGGCGGAGGTGTTCACTCCATCGTGGATATGCAACAAGCAAAACAATCTCGTTGATAATGCTTGGTTCGGTCGTGAGGGCGTTTTCAATACTGAGGTTGACAACCCCGATGGCTCCCACTCGTGGATTGTCAATACCGAGCCTGTTGTTTTCCCTGAGGGCAAAACTTGGCGCGACTATGTTAATGAAAACCGTCTCGAAATAACCTGTGGCGAAGCCCCATATCTCGTGAGTCGCTATGATACCGTAACAGGTGAGTCGATTCCCGTTGAACGTCGTATTGGATTACTTGACCGAAAACTTCGCATCGTCGGAGAGAATACTTCTAATTCCGGCGAATGGCTCAAAGCCGCTCAATCGGCTTATCAAAGCATCTACGGCTTTGAGTGGCAGGGCGACAATCTTGTTCTCGCCCGCGAAGCGTTGCTCTATACTTTTGTTGATTATTACCGGGCAAAGTTCGGTAAAAACCCTCAACTCAAATCCTTGCTTTATATCGCCTACATTATCTCTTGGAATCTATGGCAGATGGACGGACTCAAAGGCGTTATCCCTAATTCGTGCGGCGAGCGTTGCACTGTGGTGTACGACCTTTTTGGTGAGACCGAAACCATCAGCCAATGCGAGGGGTGTAAGTCGGGCGATATAAAAAAACATAACGGCACATACGCTCTCATTAAAGACTGGAGCGCATCGAAAGCGAAACAAAAAATCCGATTCATCGACCTTATTAAATAATCGGCATGGAATATTTCTCTAACCTTAAAGCAAAGTTGATCTATGTGTTCCGCATACCCGATGCGGAACACGCTGACTGCGTCAAAATTGGCGAAGCTACTTTTGAGGACGGCAATATTACATTACCGCCCAACAGCAGTGCGCTCAACAAGGCAGCTCGTGGTCGAATCGACCAATATACCAAGACCGCCGGTATCAACTATGAACTTCTCCATACTGAAATTGCTATCTTTGTCCGCAACGGCAAACTTGGTGCCATCAATGACAAAGAGGTTCACGACGTTTTACTCCGCAGCGGTGTAAAACGTAAGGAATTTCTGCACGTCAGCGGTGCAAACGAATGGTTCTGTTGCAACCTCGAAACCGCCAAGAAAGCAATCGCGGCTGTCAAAGAGGGGCGCAAGGCTCTGCAAGGACACGAAATTTCTGTTGGACAATCGCCCATTCAGTTTCGCCCCGAACAGCGAGTGGCTATAGACAAGACACTTAGGCAATTCAAGAAAGGTAATCAAATGCTTTGGAACGCAAAGATGCGTTTTGGTAAGACCCTTTCGGCTTTGCAGGTTGTCAAGGAGCGTGGCGACTTCCGTCGCGTACTTATCCTCACTCATCGCCCTGTGGTTGATGCTGGATGGTTTGATGACTTCGGCAAAATTTTCTATGATTCGCCCCAATGGGCTTACGGTTCAAAAAATAAAGGCGATTCATTCAGTTCGCTCGAAAATCGGGCGAAGAAGGGGGATGTTAATTATATATATTTCGCCTCTATGCAAGACCTCCGAGGTTCAGAACTTGTTGGCGGCAACTTTGACAAGAACAATGATGTTTTCTCTACTCCATGGGACTTAATAATTGTCGATGAAGCCCACGAGGGTACGCAGACCGAACTTGGTAAGGCTGTGATGAAGGAACTTACCAAAGAGAAAACTAAAGTCCTTCGACTCTCCGGAACTCCCTTTAATCTTCTTGATGACTTCAAGGAGGAAGAAATCTACACGTGGGATTACGTTATGGAGCAACGTGCCAAAGCGCAGTGGGATATTGACCACCCCGGCGACCATAACCCATACGCAGGCCTCCCTCGCCTTAATATTTACACATATGACCTCGGCAGACTGATGACCGAGTATGCCGATGAAGATATAGCTTTCAACTTCCGTGAGTTCTTCCGCACTAACGACGACGGTGAGTTTGTACATAAGGCTCATGTTGAAAATTTCCTCAATCTACTCACAAAGACCGACGAGGAAAGTATGTATCCATTTGCCAACAAGCGCTATCGCGAAATATTCCGGCATACTCTTTGGATGTTGCCGGGCGTGAAAGCGGCAAAGGCTCTTGCCGAGATATTGAGAAACCATCCTGTTTTTGGACTTTTTAAGATTGTCAATGTTGCAGGAGATGGGGATGAAGAAAGAGATTACGATGATGCGCTAAAAGAGGTTGAAGACGCTATCGGTAAAGATCCTGACCAAACACGAACTATAACTCTTTCATGTGGTCGTCTTACTACCGGCGTGAGTGTCAAGCCGTGGATGGGAGTGTTTATGCTGTCGGGCAGCTTCAACACTGCCGCCTCTACATATATGCAAACTATCTTCCGCGTTCAAACTCCGGCAACCATCAATGGACGCGTAAAGGAGGACTGTTACGTTTTCGACTTCGCGCCTGACCGCACTCTAAAAGTCCTTGCCGAAACCGCCAAAATTTCAACTAAAGCGGGTAAGCAGGGAGAGAGCGATCGCAAACAACTCGGAGAATTCCTTAATTTCTGCCCGATTATTTCTGTGGAGGGTAGCCAAATGCGGCAGCTCAACACGGAACACATGCTTCAGCAGCTAAAACGTTTTTATGTTGAACGAGTTGTTCAGAACGGATTTGAAGACGGCTACCTCTACAACGACGAGCTTATGCGCCTTTCGGACATTGACATCAAAGAGTTTGACGAGTTGAAAGGCATTATCGGTCAGACTAAGGCGATGGGTAAGACCAACGACATCACCGTCAACGACCAGGGACTTACCAACGAAGAATATGCCGAAAAGGAAAAGCTTGAAAAGAAAAAGAAGCGCGAGTTGACCGAAGAAGAAAAGGCACGCCTCGAAGAATTGAAGAAAAAGAAAAAGGTAAAGGAGGATGCAATCTCAATTCTTCGCGGTATCTCTATACGTATGCCCTTGATGATTTATGGCGCAAAGGTCGAAAACGAGGACGAAGAACTTACCATTGACAACTTCACTCAACTTGTCGACCCTCAGTCGTGGGAAGAGTTTATGCCGCGCGGCGTAACCAAACAGCGGTTCAACGCCTTCAAGAAATATTATGACCCCGATATCTTCACTGCCGCCGCCAAGCGTATACGCCAAATGGCTCGCGCTGCCGACCGCCTCTCAATCGAGGAACGCATCGAGCGCATAGCGGCTATATTCAACACGTTCCGCAACCCGGATAAGGAAACCGTCCTGACTCCGTGGCGCGTAGTTAATATGCACATGAGTGACACGCTCGGCGGATATACTTTCTTCAATGAGGATTTCTCTGAAACAATTGAGGAACCTCGCTTTGTTGATCATGGCGAGGTTACAGCTGAAGTGTTCGAGCCGGATAGCCACCTCCTTGAAATCAATTCCAAGTCGGGTCTTTATCCGCTCTATCTTGCATATAACATCTACCGCTCTCGTCTATGTAATGCGATGTTCTCCCCCGAAACCCTCGAAGAACATCAGGCTATTTGGGACGCAGCCGTTGCAGAAAATATCTTCGTTATCTGCAAGACACCTATGGCAAAAGCCATCACTCGTCGCACACTTCTCGGCTTCCGTAAAGGAAAAATCAATACTCGTTATTTCGAGGACTTAGTAAATCAAATCAAAAATAAGCCTGACAATTTTATCGCGAAAGTTGCAAAAGGCAAATCATTTTGGAAAGCAAACGAAAACGACAATATGAAATTCAAAGCCATTGTTGGCAATCCACCATATCAAGTTATGGATGGTGGTGGAAATGGTGCAGCAGCTGTACCTATCTACAATAAATTTGTAGAGATAACCAAATCCATTTCGCCAGACTATATATCCTTGATTATGCCTGCAAAATGGTATGGTGGAGGCCGAGGTTTAGATGAGTTCAGGGAAAATATGCTCAATGAGACACACATTGAAGCAATCTTTGACTATCCGAATCCCAAAGAAATCTTCCCAACAGCAAACATTAGTGGTGGTGTTTGTTATTTTCGTTGGTTTAAAAACTACAATAGTCATGAGGTAATTTTTGAAAATGTGATTTCAGGCAGTAGGATTTCTGCCCGTCGTGTCCTGAATGAATTTATTCCTTATGATATATTCCCACGATATAACGAAGCAACTTCAATCCTTCATAGAGTCCTCAAATCAAAGAACTTCTCCCCTTTGAGTACAATTATTGCACAATATAAGCCATTTGGGTTGAGGACATATGAAAGAGGGTCGGAATTACGAGTAAATGATTCAGACTTGGTTTTACATACCAGTAAAGGAGTTGGCTACATAGCAAAAGATTCTGTTACAATCAACGAAGACTACATTAAAACCTATAATGTAATAACCGGAAAAGCTCTTTCTGGTCATTTAGGAGAAACTGATGAAAATGGACAAGTCAAAGTGCTTGCAACTACAAAGGTTATTGCTCCGAACGAAGTGTGTACAGAGTCTTATATTGCTATTGGTAAATTCGATTCAGAAAGAGAGGCCAATAACGCTTATAAATACTTATGTACAAAATTTTCTCGCTTTCTGCTCCTTCAAGCCTTACCTACTTTAGACATTCGCAGGGAGCGTTTCATCTTTGTTCCATTGCAAGATTTTACAGAGAATAGTGACATCGACTGGAGTAAGAGCGTAGAGGAAATCGACGCTCAACTTGATGCCAAATACCACCTTGCTGATGATGAAATATCCTTCATCGCTTCAATGATTAAACCTATGGAATAACAAACACATAAATACTGAAATAAATGGAACAACATAATTGGATCTTTATAGTAGCTCCGCTAATTTTTGGGATAGTAATAGGATGGATTACATTTTATTTCCTACGATTATACAAAGAATATACTGCGCAAACTTTATTAAAGACAGTATCTGTTTTTGTTGGAGGTGTTGGAATATGTTCAATATTATTTGCCGTTGGCCCGGATATAGCGGGCATGTCACTTATGTATTATTTGTTTGGTTGTGCGATTGGCTTTATACTACATCTCATATATCAACTTATTATATCACTATCCTTCCAGCATAAATTTTGTAAATGGGATCAGTACGTAATAATGTCCTCATGCAATATTCCAAAAGAGTCTCGAGAGACCTTTCGACAGAATGGGATAAATGCAACAAGACTCGTGGAATGCTTTGACCTATTAGAGAAAGGCAAAATCAGCGAAGAGGATTTCATAGAATACATAAAATCGTGTCCTATAACTAAAACTGAATACAATAGTATGTGTCAGGTAGATGAACTATATTTTTTACTAACTGATAAGGTTATAACATATATCGGTGCAAAAGGTCTTTATAAATATTTTAAGGATTAAATTTTATGTCCTCGTCAAAAGATATATTTCTATATTTTGGACTAAAGGCAGAAATTGAAGGCAATTTTGCCCTCAAAGAGCCAATTGTAACCTATTCTAAGGGATTCCACATTTCCATATTCTCAGAGGATAGAGTTTATAAAATTTCTCTAATCAAGAATATAGACAATAATGAAGCTCTTAAGTATAAATACGATAAGGATTCAAATCTGCTTACCTTCCCGGAGGATAAGGATATGATTGAGTACATTCGATTATTTCAGAACATTGAATCAATTGGTGGGTATAATTATGGAATAAAGAAAATCCGATACCAAGATACTTTAGAAATTGTCTGGTACGAAGGTTCTCAATCCTTTCAAAATCTTGAGCCAGTTTTATCTGCTAAAAGAAAATTTACTGCTCCGAGAAAGAAAATATTATCCAAAAACAACTTTTCAAGCATTCTCTTATTAGACAGACTTATGCCTGATGCTAAAATTCCTTATAATTTCTATCGAGAAGCATCAAATTTTTATGATAAACATGAATATAGGCTTGCATATCTGCACTACTATATGATCCTTGAATACTGCTTTATCAAGGGTAATAATTTTTCCGAATTAACTCAAATATCACAATACGAAAATAATATAGATGTTGTTTTTGCTGTTCTTGACACTATAAAATTGTACCGAGACCGTGATATTGCTCAGTTTAATTGGTTAACAAAAACAGTAAAAGATAGATTTAACTCTTTCTCACTAAAGAATATTTTAAAATTTCTATTTAGATATAGAGGTGAAATTGCTCACGGAACTAAAAAGGCTGGTCAATACCTTACTGATGAATCGGAACTTGTAAATATAACAAGTTTTATTCGTCTTATAGCATTGACCATATGTGGTAATATGCAGGTATATTGCGAAGCCTTTACAAAATGTAAAAATTCGCGTTTACCACAACGTATTGAAGAACTGAAAAAAGATTTAGCGTCTGTCCTTGATAGTTAGAGATTCATATAAATGAAGTTGCGGAACCGTCGCCGCACTTTCGTAAATTGATCATAAGGTCTCAACCGGTATGGTATGCTTCAATCGCTAATTCATACAACCCTTAGGATACCTACGAAGGACCTTGTTGTATATGGATTGTTCGCTTCAGGCAATGTTGGCTTCGCAGGAAATTGGATAGATGTATCCCGATTGAGCAAAGAAGGCCTGCACCAAGACTGGCTTATGTATCTTTGAAGATGGTGAGCTTGATGAGGATTCAGTTGTTCGGAAATTCCGAACAACTGCCGCCGATGGGAAGCCGTATAATGTGACTTTATCCCCATATATATATGAGCAACTATGTGTAGCAACTGACTCTGAAAAAGAGTGAACGGTGGACTTGCGTGCAGACCTTTTGCACGTAATATGCACGTAAAAATAAAAGAAAGCGAGATAACTATTGAATTTTCAATGAGTTATCTCGCTTTTGGGGTGCCCAGAGCAGGAACTTACCACCAACGATCCGTTTGCCAAATACAATGGCAAGACTACCTAGGTTTATGGAACTCCTTACTATATCACCATCGAAGAACGAGACCGTATTGCCGACTTTGATATGTCTGCAAATCCGGCATTGGAAATTCAACGTGATATTTTCATCTTTCAGTGCCTGATCGGATGCCGAGTTTCTGACCTTATGGCGATGACTCCGGCAAGCATCATCAACGATGCCATTGAATATATGCCACAAAAGACTAAGGGTGAACGTCCGCAAGTGGTAAGAGTGCCACTGAATAACCGCGCCAAAGCATTGGTTGAGAAATATGCCGGACGTGATGATCTGAATGACAAACTTTTCCCTTTCATTAGCTCTCAGAAATACAGCGTAGCGATAAAGCGCATTTTTACCCTCTGTGGCGTAACGCGAATGGTTACGGTGCTCAATCCGACAACGAGAGAAGAGGAAAAACGTCCCCTGAACGAAATCGCCAGCAGCCACCTCGCCCGACGTACTTTCATCGGCAACCTATACAAGAAAGTGAAAGACCCCAACCTTGTCGGTTCGCTCAGCGGTCACTCCGAAGGTAGCCGAGCCTTCGCCCGCTATCGCGACATCGACGAAGATATGA
>CAMWLX010000147.1 GCA_947175225.1 uncultured Porphyromonadaceae bacterium | reverse complement strand
AAAGAGAAACAAGATTTATATTTTTATTTATTTTTGAAGGAAAAATTTCCAATAAAGATTCTCTTATCTTTTGCATTTCCACAGGAGTCAAGGCTTCTTGTGGTTCGAGATCTTTAAGATTGTTAATCTGTTCGGAAGAAATATTAAATACTCTTCTATCAAAGATATCCTTATAAAACACATTAAATACAAGCGCAAGATTATGATCAATTATAGAGCGGATAAAATCAGGAGCTGCGGCATTAACGGCATAAAGCAATTCATCAGAAAAATAGGGTCGAGCCAATTTCTGATAAAAGGCATTTTGCGAGATAGATTTTTCATTAAGTATGAAATACACGTTGCATACATCTCCTTCAATAGTGCAACCCCAATATTTTATTTGAGAATCATTAAAACCGCGAATTTGTGAAGATTTTCCTACGATTTCCTGATATGCTTTCATATTAAAATTAAGGTTCTTGATATAAGAAATCATTGTAAGATTCAGCGCCAGACAAAATCCTACAAATACAATCAAAAATCTACCATCGAAATTATTTATCTTTCTTGCATGTTTTGGAAAATACAACTCTACAGATTTACTTTTGATGAAATACGCAATCCAACATACCCACATCAAACAGAAGATAATTCCCATAACAAATTGTAGAGATATACCACCATCCTTGACAAATATATATATCGAATTTATGGTATCGGTGAGAAGTAATATTGACAACGATACTATAGTGGTAGCCTTTGCATCTCTGAATCGTAAAACAACCCCAACCAAAGAATAAGCAGGAAGAATGTAAGTGAAACATGCGATCCACTTCGTATGGGATGGTAAATATTGATTTTGGAAGAATCCATATAACCCTATCAATAATCCCACAATAAGGCACATACAATAGAGAGTTAAATACTCGGAAAGAGAAGAATTTTCACTTTCGCTATTGTCAAGGTTATTTGTAGGTATTCTCAATCGATCAAGCATGTTGATAAGTTTTTATTTCTGGAATTAAATATATACGTTTTCGATTGCAAATATATAAATAATGTTCCATAAAACAAAGATATTTTACTTCCCCACATAAAAATTGAAGCATTAATCTCTTTAAATGGGCATTAAAAAGTAGCCCAGAATATATCATTTGAATACTCTTGCGATGTCGATTATATTGAAATCAATTAGTGGAGTGTTATGCTAAGGTCATAGAGATAGCTTTTAATATTAATGGGAACATTCGATATAAGCAGATCTAAAGTTTTCTTATTTGCATCATATGTATTTTTTTTGTAATTTTGGGAATTGAAAGAGTTGATTAATAAGAAATATGGGATCGCAAATGAAATATCCTATTGGTATCCAAAGTTTCTCCGAGATAATTACCGGAGGATATACATACGTCGACAAGACTATGTTTGTCAGGAAAATGATTGACACCGGCAAATACTATTTCCTCAGTCGTCCTCGGAGATTCGGAAAAAGTCTTTTCCTTACTACTCTGCAAGCATACTTCGAAGGTAAACGAGAGCTTTTCAAAGGGCTCGCACTCGATACTGACGAAATTGACTGGACTCCAAGACCCGTCGTAAAATTTTCATTTAATACTGTACGTGCAACAGAAAAGGAGAATCTTGACAAATATATAGATACTACCTTATCCATGTATGAAGAAATATATGGAATTTCTAATCGCGGAGATTATTCCGACAGATTTGCGACAATTTTACGAATATTTCACGAAAAAACCGGTCAAAAGGTTGCAATCCTCGTAGATGAATACGACTCCCCACTACTTGATACCTTAGAGCCGGAATGTTATGAACTAAATACATATTTCCGCAAGACTCTCAAGTCTCTTTTCACTGTTCTTAAAGCATCCGACGAACATATAGGCTTCGTGTTTGTGACTGGCATATCACGCTTTAGCCACACAAGTCTTTTCAGTGGTGCAAACAATCTTGAAGATATTTCTCTTTTCAATGATTATGCTTCTATATGTGGCATAACCGAACAGGAACTTATAGCCAATTTCAAAAATGGCATAAATGATTTTGCAAAAGAAGAGGATACAGATTTCGATGAAATTTTTACCGAACTAAAGGAAAACTATGACGGCTACCATTTTTCTAAAAAAGGTCCGGACATCTATAATCCCTATAGCATTATCAGAGCCCTTAAAAGCAGGGAGATTGATAATTTTTGGTTTAAATCAGGAACTCCATCTTTTCTAATCAATGTCCTTAAACGTGATGATTTTTATCTTCCCTCTCTTGACTGCATTGAAGTGTTTGTTCAAGATTTTTCTGGCAAAGAATCATATCTTCAAAATCCAATAGCGTTGCTTTTTGAGAGTGGGTATGTGACTATTAAGGAATATTCGCGAGATAAGCAATCTTTTCTTCTTGGACTTCCCAATATAGAAGTTGCAACATCATTCACGCGAGCCATCATTCCAATTTACTCAGGATTAGGGGTAGAAAAAACCAACAGTATTTTTATAAAATTACGTAATAGCCTGATAGATGGCAAGCCTCAAATATTTATGGAGGATTTTAAAACATTCCTCCATGGGAATCCTTATGGTCTGACAGAACTTGACAAGAGAGAAAAATACTTCCAAAGTTGTCTCTATCTCATGCTTCGAGCTCTCGGTTTTGAACCTCAGGCTGAACTTCAGACCTGCAATGCCCGAATAGACATGATAATGCAGACAAGACGCTATATCTATATTTTCGAGCTAAAGACCGACGGCACTCCTCAAGAAACAATCGACCAAATAAACAAACAAGGATATCACCTTCCCTTTATCTCTGCTGGCAAACAAATCATTAAAATTGGAGCAAACTACTCATCTACCCTCAATAACATCGAATCCTGGCTCATCGAATAAGGCCCCGTCTCAACGAAGCCTCAGGAATGGTGGTATATGCCATTTATCTGCAATTGCCAGCGGCTCCGATAGCTCCGTTTGTAGAAACGGTTTGGATGTCAGCTTTAGGGACAGTATTTGTGCCATTATTATAGAATCTTACGTTAGCCTTTCCATTCTCGTCAGGAACTAACTCCGGATTCCAGTAAAGAGTGCGTCGATAATCTTTCTCTATTGGCATTACAGAATAATCAGGAGAATAGAATTCCTGCGGAGTGACATATCCCTGCATACTCGTCTTGCGTATTCCTTTTCCTCCGTCTACCATAATTTTTCCATCCGGATATGTCTCAATCATCACTACACAGCTATACAAATCAGCAGCCTCACTTGGAGGAATCCTAATCCAGCAATATTTGCCTATCAGACGTTCATATTCACTTATGGATATGGATTTTATGGACTCAAGTCTAACATCCTTATATCTGTAATAATCTTCGGGAGTGGGTCCCTCCATTCTTTCATAGTCCACTACGATCAGCGGGATCTTATGCTTATATATCAACATTTCCCCTCCTGCACCGTCGTATTCTCTTGTAAACAGTGGATTTAATTTCATGATCATCTTGTGAATGTCACACCCTACATCGATATATTCTCCCTGATCTCTTAAATTATTGATTTCTTCATCAACATCATAATATGCTATAGCCCTTTTACGCGCTTGAGCCCGGGCATCATCAAGCCAATTGGTCTTATGTGTGACGGTTAATTCATCCAACCATGTAGATTTGTCATCATCTGTCCGATATGAACTCAATGAATCTTGATCGTCAGTAGAAATAGAAAGTTCCGTCACAGCATCCGGTAATTTAGATCTGCCATCATCCACTAATGCCAATGGGGCATCCATTTCATAACGAAAATAACGACGTGGATGTGGAATAAAGCTCTTATCAAGTGCAATCTGGCTATCTATGAGTTTACTTTTCTTCGTCGTGTTAAGAATAAGTTTCCACTTGTCTTCAATGTTAACGGTGAATGAGAATCTTCCAAGAGAATCGGTACGGGTCATGTCCATAGGCGGGATTGACTTTTCCTCATCCCTATCTCCTTTCATAAGGAATGCTGTCACATCTACTTCCGGCATTTTCTTATTGGTAAGACTGCGAACTGTTCCTGCGATTTCTATGCCTTCCGATTCAGGTTTGAAACGAAGATTGCCGATATTATTTTCAACAAGTGATTCCCAAGGGTATTTTCTCCATCCCTGCACCATCATCAGGAGATCAAGGTGACAGATATGTGCACTATCATTTGACTCAAAATAATATGCAGGATTTTCTACATATCCCTTAATGTCTGACATCAGCAATAGATCCGTGCATATATCACGAGTCCATGCTGTCTCGCTTTTTCCATCCCTGACGGAGAGTGAAAAGGGATGACTTAATGGATTTCCATCAGCATCATTCATTGAGATTGACATATTTATAGCTTCAAATGGTTGATAAGCATCCTTATCAAAAGAATAATTGAAGCCGATGAAATCAGTGGAATCAGGCATATTGAAAAACAATCGGTCTGCTATTTTCCGACCATGCTTGTCCACAAGAGTAACTTCAGCAACTCCCCGTGACAATATGTTTCTGTCAAAAGAAATATGTAAGGGTTTTCTGAATGATGAAGCCACTGCGCCATACGTCTTCATAACTCCTTGACTTGTCAGTATTACTCCGACTGTATCAATCCGATTAAAAATGCCTGCACGATTGACTGTGACTGAAATACTGTCATTATTTGACAGGTTATCAACGCTTAATGAAAATCCATTGGGAAGGGTTTCCGGCAACTTTACTTTTTTTGTCTTGCCGTCAAAGTCTATATTTGCGTATAGCGGTTGACTGTCCGGAACTATCGTGAATGCTCCTTTTCCTTGATGTTCGGTAAAGAACTCTGCTACTGTATCTTTCGATTCATTTATCACAGTTCCTTTTATCTCAATTGGGTATCCGTTTTTATCTTTTGCTTCGAATGCAATTTTAACAGGCACGCCTTTTATGATATTTCCACCTTCAGGATAGAATTTTACATCAATATCTTTACCCTTTTGAGGATTTTTGCGAGTGTAGGTATAATTTCCTGTTCCAAAATTACGCATTGTTCTGGTTTCGTAGTCTCCTTCTTTCTTGGGAGCATCAAACACAGGAATGACTCTTGAGAATGCAGTTTCCGGACCGAAGTTCATCATATATTTGGTATATGCACGGATCTCAAAAAAACCGGAATAGAAAGGGGTGCAGTTTATTTTAAAACTGCCGTGTGCTCTCCCATTCTCGATTTTCAGCACCTTTGTGTCTATTATGTCTCCTCCCGGATTAAGTAGATCTACATAAAGTGTCTTGCTTATTACATCAGATGTATTTCCATCGGAATTTACGACGTATGCGCTAAACCATAAAGTATCATCTTTATAATAACAGGAATTGTCAAGATGAAGATACACCTTTTCCTTTGGAAGCGAGGCGGCCATTATATCAGAAAAGAGTGTTTGAAGATTTCTGTCCGGTGTATGTGTCTCAATGTTTGTTTCAGCTTTGCCTATGGTTGATGACGTTGGAACAGCAGACGCCCAAAAGCATCCGCACATCATGATCAAAAAGCAATATAACCTAATATAGTTTGTATTTTTCCCTAACATATTTGAATCATTTAACTTTGAAATACTCATTTATGGTCCTTGCATCCTTGATATTGGGAGTAAGGATTAAACCGGATATTCTGAAGGTCGATTTTATGTCTGATGTCGGGAATTCAAATGTAAACTCTCCGTTTTCGTCTGTCTGAGCTCGCGGAAGCCACAACAAGGTGTTGCGGAAGTCCTCCATACCAAGCAACAGTTCATCTTCATCGGGAAGCTTAAATCTGTGCTTAGGATAATATCCATCTGACTTGATTATGCCTTCCATCGCAAAAAGATCCTCATCAGAATAATCTGGACCCGCATAGACGGCCCATGACTCAAGCTCATACGTATAAGATTGCATACTTTCGACCCATGTCATTTTAATCATTTTGTATAGCTTACCTTTTTCAGGTACACTGATGTTTTTAGGAGGTGTCTTTGAATAATGAGGATCATCCAGCGGATGATGGTTGAAACCTGGTAAATAATCGTTAAGGAAACCGCCAACATATTCTCCGTTGATAATCTCACCACAGCATACCCACGCGCTTTCTCTACTCATAGCAATACTATCAAGGTAGTTCATCAGCTTGTCTTTTTTCCGTCTTGTATAATATTTACTTTTTCCCTTGACCAAAACTTCGTCAAGCTGTACCGAATGTCTGCCTGAATAATCTATAGAATCTATGAATCTGTTTTCTAAGCTTTTCCTACGAATCGAAGGGAAATTTCTTTCAGCTACCGATGTTCGTATATCAGCTATGTCTTTGAACGGATTGTCTATATCAAGTCTCGGTTTCAAGTCTTCTCCGGCCAAGGGCCTCAAAAGCAATGTCTTTCCAAGTGATGAACCAATCTCGGGGGATACCTCGAAATATCCCTCACTACCAGTTGCTATTATGTTGACGGCACCTTTCTCCGCTTTTTCGTCAAAGATATTTATGTATTGTCCGTCAAGGGGTATAGTATTCTTCTTCCGTCCGGACCTTAAGTAACCAGACACCGCTCCATCCGCCAGGAACGGCTCGAAACCGGCTTCTGAAGCCCTGACTGTGTCAAGCAATATCCAGTAAGTCTGTGACTCTATGTCCATATCCGCGAGTGGATAGGAATAAAGCGCGTCCGCAATGCTCATAGCCACGACTGCCCTAACCGGATTACCGTCTCCATCCGTGACCTTTACAGTTACCTTGACCTTACTCCGAGTATGATATTCTACGCTATCAAGAGTTACAATAACGTTAAGTCCTTCATTCCGGGCTGTGTCTGGAATATCAATGTACTGCATTCTTTCTTTTGCTGCACTGATGAATACCGGTGCCTCCGGGAGTTCCCTTACAATAAGAATTCGTTTTGGATACATCACTGTATCTTCTCGTCCAAGGGAGCTTCGTGTATGGACAAACATCCGGTACTCCCCCGGTTTCCAGTCATCCCCAACATACACCTGACCGTCACACATACCGTTTGACATTCTGTATTTCTCTCTCCATACCACACTGTCGGAGGGGTCGACAATCTCGACGAATGCAGTGTGCGACCGATCAGAGATAAGCATGGTGCTGTCGTCAAAAGCGATGCACTTGAACCAAAGGTCCTCGCTGGTCTCATAGATACCCTTGCTCGTAAAAACATGTATATGATCCCTCCCCCATATAGGAAAGAAGAGAACTATCATCAACAAGTATGTAACTATACGTTTTTTATATCTTGCCATCTAATATTGGTACTTTTCTATTAGCTTGCCTCTATCACAAATAAGACAGAATCCAATTTGCAAATATAAGAAAAAAAGATTAAAATCTTGATAGAAAGCATATAAAATCGTCTCAGAGATCGCAAAATATATACATAGGTTAAGAAATTTCAAAATATTTTGATTTTTAAATAAAAAGTATTATATTTGCAAATTTAATATTTTTCATACCTTCCATACCGAGACTAAAAAGGATGAAACAATAATAATCCAGCTACTAAATGTAAGCAAAATAAAAATTCTGTGCTAATCTGAGGGTTCTGAGCTAAGCGAAGAGGACGAAGTCCGATGACGCTTGTTCCTGCGCCTAAACATAATCAGATTCCTATGACATAAGGAATTTAAGTAAATTAGGCTCAGATCTCTCTTTCAGAGACTCAGAACTTGCAGATAAACGCAGAATTTATTTTAAGTGAGTCAAAATTACCAGGCTAAATCAGCCTATCACACAATAATTATCAGGCTCCCACAAGAAAGCCTGAATATAAAATTCTGTGATAATCTGACAGTTCTGAGCAAAGCGAAGAGGACGTAGTCCGATGACGCTTGTTCCTGCGCCTAAACATAATTAGATTCCTATGACATAAGGAATTTAAGTAAATTAGGCTCAGATCTCTCTTTCAGA
>CAMWLX010000146.1 GCA_947175225.1 uncultured Porphyromonadaceae bacterium | reverse complement strand
TAACGTATTAATCAGTAAGACAATGGCAAACTATGGAAGCATGACCGACGAACAACTGGTCAGAGCTTACGCGGATGGAAACAATGATGCTTTCGACATGCTTCTAAAGCGTCATCAAGAAAAAACATTCAATTATATCCTACGTGTCGTCAAGAACGAGGATGTAGCTAACGACATATTTCAGGAGACCTTCGTGAAGGCGATTCTGACAATAAAGCAGGGACGTTACACAGAGAACGGCAAGTTTCCTGCATGGATTTCGAGAATAGCACACAACCTAATCATTGACTATTATCGACAGGAAAAATCCGAAAACATGCAGAGCACTGATATTGAAGATCTTGATATCCTCAATAAGAAAGAACTGTGTGAGGGCACGATTGAAGATCAAATCATTTCAGATCAGATCAGAAATGATGTGAAGATGCTCGTCATGCAACTTCCTGACCTGCAGCGTGAAGTTCTGACCATGCGTTACTATAAAAACCTATCTTTCAAAGAGATAGCAGAAAAGACTGGGGTAAGCATCAATACAGCACTTGGAAGAATGCGCTATGCCATAATCAATCTGCGCAGAATTGCACAAGAAAATGATGTGACGCTTACTATTTGAACCGTAGAATAATAATATTTAAAGCGGACGCACTGACAAATGTCGATGCCTCCGCTTTATTTTTTCTAAAAAAGAGTATTTGAGGATGATAGAGGGTCCTGACCATAAACCTTTAGACATCCCACAGTGTTATACTACCAAACAAAAAAACTATTTAATTATGAAAACATTTGATAAAGCAATCAAGGAATCTAAACCCACTCTCGTAGTTTTTCTTCACCACGGAGGTCAGGATGCAGTAGAAGTAAAATACGTCACTGATGATGTAAAATCAAAATATGGTGACAAGGCAAATGTGGTCAGAGCTGATGACCCTTATGGAAAACTCAAGGTAGAATACAAACTTGAGGAATACCCTACTTATATCCTCTTCAAGGAAGGACAAGAACTTATGAGGGAAAGCGGCAGGAAGACTGAAACTCAGCTTAGTGAAATGATAGAAAGAGCTCTCTAATCTGAGCAGACCCACAAAAGAAAAATTGGTCCATTGATAAAAATTCAATGGACCAATTTTTTTATCTGACATTTTTACAATATAAAAGGCATTTGCTACGTTATTAAGATGTAATTATTAAAACAACTTGCCTATGACAAACGGTTCTACTACTATTTTGTCATCAACATCAAGTCAACAGTCTATGAAATCACCACGCAAATCTACAATTGAAATGATCCGTCAGTTTGCACGGACTTGTATCTCTATCAAAGACATAAATTTTGATGTAATGATGGCTAATTGAAACAAAAAAGCACTCTCTAAGAAGAGTGCTTTTTAGCGTTTCAGGAAGTCGGGATTATCGTCTTTTCATTCTGACTACATTCTCTACATGGGCGGTATGAGGAAACATATCGACCGGTTGAATGTCTGTCACTACGTACTGATTGTCCATCAACGCAAGGTCTCGTGCTTGAGTCGATGGATTACAGCTAACATATACGATCGTCTCCGGAGCAGCCTTCAAGATCACTTTCACTACATCTTCATGCATACCTGCACGTGGAGGATCTATAATCATCACATCAGGAACTCCATGGGCTGATACAAATTCATCGACAAGGATATCTTTCATATCTCCGGCATAAAATAATGTATTATACAGACCATTGACCTCTGCATTTAGCTTGGCATCTTCAATAGCGGCTTCTACATATTCTATACCTATGACCTTCTTTGCCCCTCGGGCTACGAAATTTGCAATTGTGCCGGTGCCGGTGTATAGGTCATAAACCAACGGACGGTCGCTCGATCCGGCATATCCATATCTGTCAGCCTCAGCTTCTGAAAGTTCCTCCCGAGGAGACATGCCTGCAAACTTACGGGCCACTTTATAAAGCTCATATGCTTGAAGCGAATTAGTCTGATAGAATGACTTTGCATTCACACGGAAACGCAAGCCTTCCATCTCCTCCTCTATATAATCCGGGCCTGACCAAGCTATTACTTTCTGGTCGGTGATAGTATCGTTCAGTTTCAAATTGACCACGTAAAGCAGAGAGGTAATCTCAGGTAAATTCTCCTTGAGATAATCCATCACTTTTTTAATCTTTAGCGCATCATCCTCTCCAAATTGCAGGCAGACCATGCACTGACCGGTGGATGCGATACGTATCATAAGACTGCGGAGCAATCCTCGATTCTCCTTCAGATTATAGAATGAAAGACAATTCTTCTCGGCAAATTCATATAGTCCATTTCTGATTCGATCTCCTAATGATGACTGAAGATGACATTCGTCGATATGATATACTTTGTCAAATGCTCCGGGAATATGAAACCCAAGAGCATTTGGAGAGTCATCAAACACCTTTCCGCTCTTCACATCTTCCCAAGTTCGCCATTTCTTATCGGAGAAAGTGTATTCCATCTTATTGCGATAACGCCAAATCTCTTTGCTGCCGAGTATTGGAGTTATTTCAGGAATCTCAATCTTCCCAATGCGAGTCAATGCATCATAGACCGTCTGCTGCTTGCACTCAAGTTGTTTTTCATACGGAATATGCTGCCATTTGCAACCTCCGCATATCCCAAAATGCCGACATTTTGGCTCTATTCTGAAGGGAGACGGCTCTACAAGGCGTTCGATATGCCCTTCGGCAAAAGAGTGCTTTTTGCGGTCGATCTTAATATCTGCTATATCCCCGGGAGCACCATATGGAATGAATACCACTATGGCAGACTCATCCTCCGGACGCATCTTGACACGCGCAAGTGCTTTCCCTTCGGCTGCCATAGCAGTTATCTCTACATTTTCAATAAGCGGTAAGTATTTTGGTTTTCTTGCCATAGATACTATTCAATCACAATATCATAGTTTTCAAGGAAGTTCATCGTCTTAGCAATATAATCTTCCATCACCACGTCGTCTTCAACGAAAGGCACAACTTTTCGATAGTCGTCCATTATCTTCTCAATAATGCGGGAAGACTTCAAAGGACGTCGGAAATCAATACCTTGGGCAGCGTTCATAAGCTCTATAGCAGCGATATACTGAAGATTGGATATTATCTTATGAAGCTTGGTGGCTGCATTAGCACCCATCGAGACGAGGTCTTCCTGACCATTGCTACTGACAATGGAATCACAGCTCGCCGGCCATGCATACATCTTGTTTTGGCTTACCATTGACGCTGCAGCATACTGAGGAATCATAAAGCCACTGTTAAGACCAGGTTTAGCCACGAGGAATTCCGGCAATCCACGATGCCCGAGTATAAGCTGAGCAACACGTCTCTCAGAAATATTACCAAGCTCATGGAGAGCTACTCCCATATAGTCAAATACGAGCGCAAGAGGTTCGCCATGGAAGTTGCCGCCTGAAACCACTAAGTCTTCGTCCGGGAATACAGTCGGATTGTCGGTCACTGAATTAATTTCTATGTGAAGCACTTCTGTGACATGGTGCATTGCATCTTTGACTGCACCATGCACCTGGGGAATGCAACGGAATGAATATGGATCCTGCACATACTCTTTCTCTTTTGCTATTATTTCACTTCCGGCAAGAAGTTTCCGGAATACTTCGCCTGTCTGTATTTGCCCTTTGTGGGGACGAACACGCTGGATGCATTCCCAGAAAGGTTCGATCCTGCCATCAAAAGCCTCCAGGCTCATAGCTCCAAACATATCGAAACAGTTTACGAGATGCCAGCCATCTATAAGAGCCTTTATTCCATTTGCGCTCATAAACTGAGTGCCATTGAGAAGAGCAAGACCCTCCTTTGATTTCAATTTGATAGGTTTCCAGCCGAATCTATCAAGGGCATCGCGTCCTTTAGTTACTTTTCCATCTACCATTACATACCCCTCTCCTATCAACGGAAGGAAAAGATTGGCAAGCGGAGCAAGGTCGCCTGATGCACCGAGAGAACCACGATCATAGACAATCGGAAGAACATCATTATTATAGAAATCAAGAATTCTTTGTACAGTCTCAACCTGCACCCCACTGAAACCCATGGAAAGAGCATGAGCCTTTAGAAGAAGCATCAGTTTGACGACTGTTTTGTCAACCGGAGTTCCAACTGAGCAAGAATGACTCTTGATGAGATTTTCCTGAAGAGTGACAAGGTCGGCAGGAGCAATGTGGCGATCGCAAAGAGATCCAAATCCTGTTGTCACGCCATAGATAGGCACTGTATTTTCATCAGTTTTTGAATCAAGGAAGTCACGACAATGTTGGATTTTTTCTACAGCTTCATCAGAAAGGATAAGTTTTGTCTCATCCTTGAGAATCTTCTCAATAAGATCATATGTAAGCTGCGAGCTTCCTATCGCATATTCTTTCAATTTTTCCATATTTTGAATTATGAGTCAAAAAGTATCTTTCCTTTAGCTATTGTGGTCTTTACACAATTCATGCCTACGTAATATGGCAACATATTTATATTGTCGAAGTCAAGGATCACAACATCGCCATCCTTACCGGGCTGAAGCGAACCCTTCTTGTCGGCAAGACCGCATGCAGCTGCTCCATTAAGAGTGAGAGCAGTTATTGTCTCTTCAATCGACATATTCATATATATGCATGCAAGGGCAATCGTCAGAGGTATTGATCCTGAGAAACAACTTCCCGGATTCAAGTCGGTAGCAAGCGCTACGGCACAACCGCCATCGATCATCTTCCTTGCGGGAGCATAATTCTCTTTAAGAGCAAAAGCCGTCAAGGGAAGCAATGTAGCTACAGTTCCTTTTTCTGCCAAAGCCTTTATGCCTTCATCACTGATGTGAAGAAGATGATCGGCACTTACCGCACCAAGCTCTGCTGCCAGTTCCGCTCCCCCAAGTGGCACTATCTCATCGGCATGGAATTTCAATTTATAGCCTAATGACTTGGCTGCCTTCATCAGTTTTCTTGAATCCTCAATTTCAAAGACTCCCTTCTCGGTGAAGATATCACAGAATTTAGCAGCTTTTCTGAATTTCGGAAGCATCTCTGTGATGATAAGATCAACATATTCAGAAGTTCTTCCCTTATATTCCTCCGGAACAGCGTGCGCACCTAAGAAAGTCGGCACGACTTCGATTTTCTTCTTTGCAGCGAGTCTTCCTATGGCTGCAAGCATCTTGGCTTCAGTGGTATAGTCAAGGCCATATCCACTTTTTGCCTCTACAGTAGTCACACCCATGCTGATCATACGGTCCATAAGCCACTCTGCATTTTCTACGAGGTCAGCAATAGTAGCTTGGCGAGTGGCATTGACAGTGCTTTGGATGCCACCACCCTTCTCCATTATGCTCATATATGAAGCTCCTTCCAAGCGCATACGGAACTCATCAGGACGGAATCCTCCAAAGACCATGTGCGTATGAGAGTCAACAAAACCCGGAAGCACTACTTTTCCTTTTGCATCAATCTCCTTGAATGTAGCTCCTTTCCCAAAAAGAGAATACAGTTGACGCAGTGGATTTGAATTACCGACGTAGCGAATCACTCCGTCTTTGATAAGGATTGCGCCATCTTCTATGACGTTGAGACGCTTCATCTCTTCCCCCTTTGCTGCTGCCACACCCAGGGGAGTCACTATCGTGGCATGCTTGATATATAAATTTGACATCTTTTTAGAATTTAGAATTGAGAATTGAGAATTGAGAATTGAGAATTTTGAATTTTGAATTGATAAGAGATATCGGTCCTTATGGTCGGACCGATATTATTTTTCATACAAGTTATAGGATTGATCTCAGATACTCTTCATCAGCAATGAATGGCTCTGTGATCATAAAGCCGTTTTCGGCTTGTGAGTCGTTCCATTCTTTGACTGTAGCCATAGCATTTTCATTGCGAGCCCAGCTGCGACGTGCCACTCCTCCCATGACATCCCAAAGCATAGCTTTTGTAAGGATTTCATCTACTCTGTCACTGCCATCGCAAATCATGCCGAAACCTCCGTTGATAGCCTTGCCAATGCCGACTCCTCCACCATTATGAAGAGCTACAAGACTCATGCCCCTGGCACAGTTGCCGGCAAAACATTGCACAGCCATATCTGCCATTACGTTAGATCCATCTTTAATATTGGATGTCTCACGGAATGGAGAGTCAGTTCCGCTCACATCGTGATGGTCGCGTCCAAGCATAATCGGACCTACTTCTCCCTTGCGTACCATATCGTTGAATTTCAAAGCGATTTTAAGTCGACCCATAGCATCTTGATATAGGATACGGGCTTGAGTTCCTACTACAAGAGCATTTTTTTCGGCATCGCGAATCCACACCCAATTATCCATATCCTGACCACGACGATCTTTGGGGATACAGTCCATGGCAGCCTTATCGGTCTTCACGAGGTCTTCATGTTTCCCGCTCAGACAAACCCAACGGAATGGACCATAACCAAAGTCGAAGAGCATCGGGCCCATAATGTCTTCTACATATGAAGGCCAGATGAAACCGTCTTTTTCATCGATACCGTTCTTCGACAATTCCTTGACTCCGGCGTCGTACATAGCTTTCATAAATGAATTGCCATAGTCAAAGAAATATGTCCCTCGGTCTACAAGTGTTTTGATTGCAGCGTAATGACGATGAAGAGTCTTGTCAACAAGTCGGCGGAATTCTTCCGGATTGTCATGGAGCAGGCGTGTACGCTCTTCAAAAGATAGACCGACAGGACAATATCCACCTTCATAGACTGCATGGCATGATGTCTGGTCGCTCAGGAGCTCTATCTTCTTATTTTCTTTTACTGCATATTCGAGAAGATCCACTATATTGCCGTGGTAAGCTATAGACAGAGGTTTTTTCTCTTCCATAGCCTCCTCAGCAAGCTTGAAGGCTTCATCAAGATTGTCGGTAACCACCTGCACCCAACCCTGATTTTTTCTTGTGGCTATTCTGGAAGCATCAACCTCAGCAACTATTGACACTGCACCGGCTATGTCAGCAGCTTTTGGTTGAGCACCGCTCATTCCTCCGAGTCCTGAGCTTACGAAAAGGTGTCCGCGAAGGTCTCCGTCTTGTGGGACTCCGAGTTTCATGCGTCCGGCATTCAATATGGTGTTGAATGTTCCGTGTACGATTCCCTGAGGACCGATATACATCCACCCTCCTGCAGTCATTTGTCCGTAGTTCGCAACTCCCATCTGCATTGCTTCATGCCAGTCGTGGAGATTGTCAAACATTCCTACCATCATTGCATTTGTGATAATCACACGGGGAGCCTCCGGGCGAGATGGGAAAAGACCAAGTGGGTGGCCTGATTCCACCACAAGAGTCTGATCTTCAGTAAGGTTTTCCAAATATTTCTTGATTAGACGATATTGGAGCCAGTTTTGGCATACTTGTCCCGTCTCGCCGTATGTCACAAGTTCGTATGGATAAAGTGCGATGTCAAAACAGAGATTATTATCAATCATCACTTGGAAAGCCTTGCCCGCAAGACATTTTCCTTTGTATTCATCCACCGGTTTTGCTTTCAAGTCGCCTTGCGGACGCCAACGATAGGCATATATTCTGCCCCGAGTGCGGAGTTCTTCAAGAAATTCAGGAGCAGCTTTCTCGTGTAGCTCTTCCGGAAGATAGCGCAGGGCATTCTTCAAAGCGGTTATAGTTTTTTCTGGAGTCAATGTATAATGGCGGTCCGGAGCTCGACGGATTCCGTCGGCAAACTTCGGATCATCAGGCCATTCGGCTGAAAGAAGGATTCTGTTGTCAGTCATATATCAGGTCAGTTATAGTCTTATGCAATCATTTATGTCCGCTTAAAGGACACACACCACAAAGTTAATGAAAATTTGCCACATATCCATAAAAAATACCCAAAATTTACATTCTTCTGTTCAGAATTTGCCTCTCATGAAGAAGTTCACTCTCCTAATC